>CAILKC010000811.1 GCA_903834675.1 uncultured Victivallales bacterium
AACTCAGGTGCATTCCCTGCCCCAACGGGGCTGTGGCTCAGAGCCCAGGGTTGCGGCCAGGGTGCTGCTACCCTGGGTCACCTGGGTTTGCTGGCTTGCTCACCCAGGGTAGGCCGACGCCGCGGCCAACCCTGGGCTTGGGTACGCGGTCGCGTTGGGGCAGGATACGCAGTTGCACCTGAGTCGTCAACGGGCCGGATCGTTCCGCTCGGCCCGGAATAACCCACGAAGCGGTCGCGGAACGCGGCTCAACGGCAAGCGTGCCCGTTATCTTGAAACAGCCCTGGCCGCGGGTTGCCAAGCGCGTCAGACAGACGATATTTGACCCTTGCATTATGGGTTGCGGGAGGTGCCGCTACGAGCGGCGCCGGGCCGCTTGGCGTAGGCTGAAATGGCGGTGTGACAGGCATGAGTCTGCTGGATTTTCTGAAAGGTCGTGGGGCGCGTCGGATGCGGGTGTTGACCTGTGGGCACCCCGCGCTTCGCCGTCGTTCGGAGCCGGTCGGCGCGGTGACGCCTGAACTGCGCGAATTGGCGGGGCGCCTGATCGTGACCGTGTTCGAAAATGAGACGGCTGGGGTGGGGCTGGCGGCGCCGCAGGTTGGGGTCAACACGCGCCTGATCGTACTGGCTACGCATGACCCTGAACAGCCCCCGGAGGTCACGGCCTCGGCAGGGGAGTTGCTGCTCGGTCCGCGCATGCCCTTGGCGCTGATCAACCCCGAGGTCATCTGGTTTTCGGCCGAGACGGAGACGCGGGATGAGGGTTGCCTGAGCCTGCCCGAGGTGAACGGGCCGGTCGAGCGTCCGGCCCGGGTCGTGCTGCGGGCTTCGACCCTGGACGGCGAGTTGATTCAGGTTGAGTGTGCCGGCCTGCTGGGGCGCTGCATCCAGCATGAGATCGACCACCTCGACGGCATCTTGTTCGTGGACCGCCTGCGGGACGAGGACCGCGCCGTGGTGGCTTCCCTGGTGGAGACGCTGGAACGCCGCACCCAGCGACGTCTCGGCCCGGCGGAGATGCCCGCGAGTGCGGGGGGGGCTTCCTGTGGCTGAGCAGTGGCGTAATCCCCAGGTGGTCAAAGCCATTCTCGGCGGTCGCCGCCCAGCCGGGGTGGGCGAGATCAGTCTGCGCGATCTGGCTGTCGGCGTCTTTCTTTTTCCGGGTCAGGTGCTGGTGGCCACTCGGGCTTTCGGCAACTGGCGGCGGCCGGTACTGCTGTTGCTGCTGGCCGGGGTCGCCTGCGGCCTGCTGACTGGGGGTGTCGCCTATCCGCGTATTTACCGCGACTCGGTGGAGTGGGCGCAGTGGTTCGGCACGGTCGTAGGGGAGTTTCGCATCGAGGCGTCGGGGTTTGGCTGGACCCGGCCGCAGCAGACGCCATTCACGACCCGCTGCAAGCTTTGGCGGGTGGATTTTGCGGCGGACAAGGATGCCTTTGAGCCGCAGGCGGCCGAGGGGCACGAGAGTCGCGGCGTGTGGATCACGCCGACCAAGGTCTGCCTGTGGTGGCTGGTTCCCGCCGGCTTGTTCTCCAAGTCGACCACGGGGATGGTGGTCAGGACGGCGGAGCTCTCCGACTCGGTGCGTGCCCTGGCCGGCATGGTCGGTACCCAGCGCTATGCCGGCGACCGCTTTGGCGAGTATGCTCGTCAGGTCCTGCTTCTGGCCACGCCGTTCTACCTGGCGGGCATGTGTCTGTCGGTGATGGCGCCGGTGGTCTTGTACATCTGGCTGTTTACGCTCATGGCCCTGGTGCTGCGCCGGGGGGAGGTCACCGGCGGCTTTGCCGCGGTGTTTGCGGTAAATGTGCTGTGCGCGGTGCCGGCCGTGTGTGTGGCTGGGGTGTACGCTGCGCTCGGGCTTCCGGCCCTCGATTTCCACACCGTATTCATCCTGGCGTTCTTCCTGTATATTACCCTGGCGTTTGCGTCAGTCCGGCGGATGTTGTCGGAGGAGTGATCCCGGCGGCGGGAGCAGGCGGACAGTTATGGTTCTCATCAAGGACATCCTCTTCGCGATCTGGCAGGCACTCTTGAGCCTGGTCCAGTATTTCAGTGAACGCACGGCGGCGGCGGGCATCACGGTAGAATGGCCGTTGATCGTGGTTCTGCTGGGGGGGATGACGGCGTGGCTGGTTTCCGGGTGCTGGGCTTCGTCCATCGCCAGCAGCCGTCGGCATTCGCCGTTACTGAGTTTTGTGCTGGGCTTGGGCGTGCCCTACGTCTACCCTGTTATCATCCTGTTCGCCATGGACATCAGGGGCGCTAAGGAGCGTCGGAAGAAGCAGGATGAGGCCAAGGCCAAGGACGCCGCGGCTCAGGATGAACGTCGGCACGTGGCGGAACTGGTGGGCCGTGAGATGCTGGTGGATGATGCGGAGACGGACGAGGAGCTGACCCCGGCCTGTGTCTTCGACGCCGCCTACTTCGAGCGTATTGCCCGCGATGAGCAGGGCAATCAGAACGGGCCTTGGCGGGTGATTTTTGGGGGCACCGAGGTGAAGGTATTGCGCATTGTGGAGCCTTTGGCCGAGGTGGTGTCGGTTGAGATTGAGACGCGCGACGGCGGGCAGGCCAAGTTTCGCATCCCCTACGCCCGAATTACCGAGTGCGAGCCGTGTTGACCCCCTTTGCCCACGGCTTGCAGCGGCAGCAGCGGTGTCCGTAGCGAGGCTGCGGGCAGGTTTTCCAGCACCGAGGTTTGTGTCTCCGTCCGGGCGTGCCTTCAAGGAGCGTTCCGGCGCCGGGTTCTGAAGGTACAGTGATCATGTTTAAGCCGGTTGACGCGCAGATTTCATTTGCCGAGATGGAGCGGGGCGTCCTTGCTTTCTGGGAGGAGCAGCGGACCTTCGAGAAGAGCATTGAGAATCGCCGGGGCGGCCGCTCCTACGTGTTTTACGACGGACCCCCCTTTGCGACCGGGCTACCTCATTACGGGCATCTTCTAGCCGGGACCATCAAGGATGTGGTGCCGCGCTATCAGACGATGGCCGGGGCTTGCGTTGAGCGGGCCTTTGGTTGGGACTGCCACGGGCTACCGATCGAGGCCCTGGCGCAGGAGGTCCTCGGGCTGGCGGGCGCGCCGGCCATCAAGGCTTGCGGCGTCGAGGTCTTCAACGAGCAGTGCCGCTCGATGGTGCTGCGCTATGTGGGCGAATGGCGTACGACCGTGTCCCGCATGGGTCGGTGGGTGGACTTCGACCATGGCTACAAGACCATGGACCGCAGCTTCATGGAGACCATCTGGTGGGTCTTTAAGCAGTTGTGGGAGCAGGGGCGTATCTACCGGGCGCACCGGATCATGCCCTACAGTTGGAAGCTCAATACGCCGCTCTCGAACTTCGAGGCCAACCGTAACTACCAGGACGTACAGGATCCGGCCGTGACCTGCCGTCTGCGGGTGCGGGGGTCGGCGGCGCCCATGCCCACGGACGCCCCCGTGTACCTGTTGATCTGGACCACCACGCCGTGGACGCTGCCCGAGAATCTGGCGGTCTGCGTTGGTCCTGACATTGATTACGTGGCCGTTCGTGACCGGGCTTCCGGGGACGTCTATGTCCTGGCGGAGAGTCGGCTGGAGACCTACTACCGTGAGGCCGCCGAGTACGAGGTGGTGGTGCGGTTCAAGGGGCGGGACCTGGCGGGGACCTCTTACGAGCCCTTGTTTCCGTATTTTGCCGAGCAGCCTGGCGCCTTCGTCGTGCTGACCGACGGGTTCGTGAGTACGACGGAGGGCACGGGCATCGTGCATATGGCTCCGGCCTACGGCGAGGACGACTACCGGGTTTGCCGCGCGGCGGGCATCGACCTGGTCGACCCGCTGAACGAGGACGCCGTGTTCACCGACCGGGTGCCGGATTTTGCCGGTTTGCACTGCAAAGACGCGGACAAGGGCATCATCGCCTATCTCAAGAAGGCGGGCACGCTGGTGCAGCAGAGCACGATCATGCACAGTTACCCCTTCTGCGAGCGCACCGACACCCCGCTTATCTACCGTGCCATCGAGGCCTGGTATGTGCGCGTCGAAGACCTGCGAGAGCGTCTGCTGCGCAGCAACGCCCAGATCCGCTGGATGCCGCCGTTTGTAGGCGAGCGGCGCTTCGCCAACTGGCTGGCCGAGGCCAAGGACTGGAACATTAGCCGCAACCGCTTCTGGGGCTCCTGCATCCCGGTCTGGATCAACGAGGCCGACCCGCAGGACATGATCTGCGTGGGCTCCAGCGCCGAACTCGAGGAACTCTCCGGCCAGAAGGTCGGGGACTTGCACAAGCACTTCATCGATCCCATCGTCATCCGCCGTGACGGCAAGGTGTACCGCCGGACGCCGGAGGTCCTCGACTGCTGGTTCGAGAGTGGCGCCATGCCCTACGCTCAGCACCACTACCCGTTCGAGAACCGCGAGAAGGTCGAGGCCAGCTTCCCGGCAGACTTCATTGCCGAGGGGCTCGACCAGACCCGTGGCTGGTTCTACACCTTGGTGGTCATCGGGACGGCCCTGTTTGACCAGCCGCCCTTCCGCAATGTCGTGGTCAACGGCCTGGTCCTGGCTGAAGACGGCCGCAAGATGTCCAAGCGTCTGAAGAACTACCCGGACCCGATGCAGGTGATGAACGAGTACGGCGCGGATGCGCTGCGGCTATGCCTGTTGAGTTCTCCCGTGGTCAAGGCGGAAGACCTGCGTTTCAGCGAGGGCGCGGTGCGGGAGGTCATGCGGACCGTGATCCTGCCGTTGTGGAACGCCTACAGCTTCCTGGTGACCTACGCTCGGGTGGACGGTTGGGAGCCGTCGGCGGGGCCCGCGGCGCCGCCGGCCGCGCCCGGGAACGCCCTCGATCTCTGGGTGCTATCCCAGCTTGAGGCCTGCACGCGGGATCTGCGGCAGAGTCTGGACGGCTACGATCTGCAGAGGGCCAGCACGCGTTTCGTCAGCTTCATCGAGGACCTCACTAACTGGTATATCCGGCGTAGCCGTCGGCGTTTCTGGAAGAGCACCAACGATGCCGACAAGGTAGAGGCCTACCAGACCCTGCATTACGTGCTCGTCAGCTTCTGCAAACTGGCCGCTCCGTTTATCCCGTTCGTCACCGATTCGATGTACCGCAATCTGCGTACGGCCGCCATGCCGGAGTCCGTGCATCTGTGCGACTACCCGACGGTGGACGGCGTCTTCCTCGACGAGGCGCTGAACCGCAAGATGGCGAACACCATGTCCGCCGTCTCGTTGGGCCGCTTTCTGCGCACCCAGTCGGCGCTGAAGATTCGGCAGCCGTTGCAGAGCGTGGTGCTGGTCAGCGTGCAGCCGGCCATCCGCGCCGAGTTGGAGGAGATGGCCGGGGTCATCGCCGAGGAATTGAACGTCAAGGAGGTGCGGGTCTGCGCCAACGAGGAGGACCTGGTGCATCTCAGTGCCAAGGCGAACTTCAAGAGGTTAGGGTCGGCGTTGGGGCGGCGCATGCGGGCGGCCGCGGTGGCGATTGAAGCGCTGCCTCCAGCCGAGATTGGGCGTTTGCGTCTGGGGGCACGGCTGACGATCGACCTGGGCGACGGCGGGGCGGCGGTTGAGATCGTCGAGGCGGACATTCTCGTGCAGCGTCAGGAACGTGCCGGGATGACGGTTGCGAATGCCGGCGACATCACCGTAGCTCTCGACACCACGCTGTCCGAGGCGTTGGTGCGCGAGGGCTGGGCCCGTGACCTGGTCAGTCGCCTGCAGAACCTGCGCAAGGAGGCTGGGCTGGAAGTGACGGACCGGATCGCGGTGACCTATCAACTTCCCGCCGCGGCCGTGGCCGCGGTGCGCGAGTTCGCCCCGTACATCGGGTCCGAGACGCTGGCCGTGAGCCTTGAGCCCGGGGAGCTCCCCAAGGACGCCGAGACCGAGATCAACGGGGAGCTCTGTCGGCTGGTCATCGCTAAGGTCCCGGCCAGAGTCTGAGCGCCGAGGCGCTCTCTGGCAGAGCAGTGGAGAACCGAGAGATGGCAGTGACGTATGTGTGCCCGACGTGTGCCGCCAAGATGTCCGTCGACGGGCGGGTCGAGAACATTCGTTGTCCGGCCTGCCGAGTTGCCATGACGCTGCAGGACGAGGCGGGCAGCGCCGGGGCTGGCGGGACGGTCGGTCGGATCACGCCGCCGACCCCGGTGGCGCCGGCCTTCAAAGGCCTTAAGGTAGCCCGTGCGGTGCGTGCTTTTGGCGACCCGAGTGTCGCCGCGGCGACGCCGCTGCCGGCCAAGGCCTCTCCGCCGGCCGAGACCCAGTCCGTGGTCGTGCCAGCCGCCCCCGGCGGCAGCCTGGCCCAGGAAATGGAGAAGATGGTCCAGACCGCGCGCCGCCAGGCTGAGAAAGAGGCGGAGCTGATGTTGGAGACCGCTCGGCTGAGGGCGCAGCAGGAGGGCGAAACGTACCGGCGGCAACTGGAGGAGGCGCTGCAGGGCGAGGTGGCGTCTCTCCGCCAGGCGCAGCAGGCGCGGGCGGCGCAGGAGGCCGCGGCGATCATCGAGCAAGCCCGGCGCACGTCACAGAAGGAGGCGGAGGCGGTTCTCGACGCGGCGCGTCGGCAAGGCGAAGAAGCCGGCGCCGAGGCTCGCAAGGCGGTGATCGGCGAGGTGCAGAAGATGGCGAAGGAGGCTCGGGCCAAGGCCGACGATATCCGCGCCAAAGCCCAGGAAGAGGCCGGTCAGGTCCGCGCCAAGGCCCAGGAAGAGGTCGGTCAGGTCCGCGCCAAAGCCCAGGAAGAGGTCGCCAAGGCCCGGGCCAAGGCGATCGAGGATACCGAGAAGCAGGTCGCTGCCGCCAGCCGTGCGGCCCGTGAGAAGCTGGTCCAAGAGGCCGAAAAAGTGACAGCGGAGGCGCGCGACAAAGGTAAGCAGGAAGCCGAGGCGGTACGCGCCGAGGCGCGCCGCGATGCCGACAAAGTCAAAGCCGAGGCCGCTAAGCTCCTCGACGACACCAAGCGCACCTTGGTCGAGAAGGCCAAGGAAGTGGCCGCAGGGGTTCGCGACCGGGCGCAGCAGGAAGCGGATGCGTTGCGTCGCAAGGCGGCAGAGGAGGCCGAGGGGGTTCGTCGGCAGGTCGATGAAATGCGGCAGAAAGCCGCGGCAGAGGCCGCCAAAGAGGCAGATGAGCTGCGGCGCAAGACGCTGGCGGAGCTCGAGCAGATTCGCCAGCAGATCGAAACCGCCCAAGCCGAGGCGAAGAAGCTGAAAGCGGCAGCGCCGGAAGCTGCCGCGGTGGGGGCCCCAGCCTCCCCGGCGTCGGCCGCCCCAACGTCAACGCCGACGGGCAGCGTTCCGGGCAAAGCGCCCACGGATGGCGCCGCGCTGGCGGTGGTGCCAGCCTCCCCGGCGTCGGCCTCGGCGGGCAGCGTTCCGGCCAAGGCGACTACGGAAGCCGCCGCGGTGACGGGGCCATCCACGGCGACCCCACCGCCCAGCGGAACCGAACTGCCCACGGTGGAGGAGCTGCTGCGCAAGGTGCGGGATTTAGAGAAAGACGGAGAGCGCTCGCGGACGTTGTTTGAGAAGCGCTTCAAGGCGGATGCTGAGGCCAAGGAGTCTGCCTTCCGGGACGCCAATGAGGCGCACCGGGTGAAGTTCCTGATTTCGATCCTGTTGTGGGTTATCGGGCCCATGCTCTTGTTCTACGGCCTGCTGATCGTCGTCAACACTGAGGGAGCCAGGCAGATTTTCGCGGGCGCCTTGCTGGCGGTCTCCTTCGGCCTCAGCGTCTGGGGTATCAAACTTGGCGGGCGTCTGAAGCGGCATGTGGACGGCCTGTTTGAGTTCTTTTTCCGAGAGAAGCTTAAGGCTGCCCGGGCCGGAGATTCTGGCAGTCCCGTCGAAGTGGATGCCGATGGCAGGACGAGTTCTGCCATGAAGGGTTCCGGGGCGGCTTCTGTGAGCAAGTCCCGCAAGGTGGGCAAGGCCGGGCCGAGCGGTAAAGGTGGTACGGCTGAGGCGCGCCTTGCAGACGCGAAGGCGGCGACCGCCAAGGACGCAGCGGTCGCGGGCCCAGGGCAGACGACGACGGACGGTTTAGCCCCGCCCGCGGTAACCGGAGCGCCGACCGCGGTTGGCGAGGGGGCGAAGAGTGAGGCGCCCGCGGCACCGATGGCCGCCTCGAGCCCGGTCGGCACAAGCCCCGCCGCGGGGTCCGTTCCGGCCGCGAGCGCGAAAGGCGCCGCGGTGACGTCTGCGGTATCCGGAGCGCCGACCGCGGCCGGCGCGAGTTCGAAGAGTGAGGCGCCCGCGGCACCGATGGCCGCCTCGAGCCCGGTCGGCACAAGCCCCGCCGCGGGGTCCGTTCCGGCCGCGAGCGCGAAAGGCGCCGCGGTGACGTCTGCGGCGTCCGGAGCGCCGACCGCGGCCGGCGCGAGTTCGAAGAGTGATGCTCCAGCGGCGTCGGCGGCCGCCCCGTCGGCGGCCAGTCCGAGCCCCGCGGCGTCGTCGGCCGCCCCGTCCCCGGTGGGGGCAGTTGAGGTGAAACCGCAGAGCGTCGGCCCGGGTTGATCGTGTTGCGGGGGCATTGCCCGGGCCGTTGCCGAGAGTCCTGGTCGCATTGACGCGACCACGGCCGCTGCTGCTGGCGCGGCGTCCGATCGGCGGCCCTAGCGCTCCGTCATTCGACCTTCGTTAGTCCTTGCACGATCTGCGGCAGGCGCAGAACCTGTGCTGTAAGTGCTTCCAACGCCGTATCGCGCGGCAGATGCGATGGTCCGCCATGGCAGCGTTACTGCTAGCCCTGCTTGAACTGACCTTCGTGATGGTTTCCGTGATGCTGTTTCACAGCTTGCGGAAGTCCATCGGGGCACATGCATTCTACCTCAGCCTGGGGATGTTCTTTGTTCTCGGGCAGATTGTGACGACTTCCGGCTTGATGATTGACCCCGGGGTTGAGGGGTTACAGGTCAACCTGGGGCACACGACGCTGCTGGCGCCCTACCTGGCGGCCCTGCTCATCGTTTACGTTGTGGATGGCACGTTGGAGGCACAGCGGCTGATCCTGGGATTTGTGGCGCTGCTGGTGGGCTACTACTACCTGGCCAGCGTGATCACCAGCCAGTGCGCCTGGTCGACGTACGTGACCCTGGCGACCGACAACAGTCTCTACCTGCAGGCGGTTTTTCAGCAGAGCAAGCGCACGATGATCGCTTCGTCTCTGGCTACGGGGGTCGACCTGTTTGTGCTGCCGATCGTCTTTCAGTTCTTCTACAACCGCAAGGCGCGGCTGTTCTTTGCGGTCCTGGGCACTCTGGTGTTGACGCAGGTGATTGATTCGTTCGTCTACCAGCTCATCGCCTTCCCGCAATTGGAGGAATGGTGGGATCAGTTACGGGCCACCTATCTGGCACGCACCGGCAGTCTGATCTGGTTGAGTGCGCTCACCACGGTCTATCTGGCCATGTGCCCGATCGATACCAGCGGGAGTCGCCGGCCGCTCGACATCGTCCTGGATTTCTTCAGCGCCTACAGTCAGACGCGCGAGCTGCGCCAGTCCGTGCGCGAGTGGGAGGGGCGCTATCGGATCGTGGTGCAGAGCATCAGTGACCTGATCTTCATCGCGGATAGGGACGGCCGCGTGCTGAACGCCAATCCGGCGGCGCTGAAGGCGCTCGGGCTGCGGGTGGCTGACTCCTTTCGGCTGCAGGAGGTCATCCGTTCGGCCGACGATCAACCCTGGGACTGGGAGGCGCTTTGGCGTGACCTGATGCAGCACACCAGCGGCAGCACCGGCATCCCGCACCACGACTGTCGGGCGGTGCCAGGGGCCGGCGGCGAGGTGATCGAGCTGGATGCCAGTATCACCCAAGGCGAACTGAATGAGGCGCCGGTCGCCGTGGTCAGCGCCCGCGACGTCACGGCGCGACGACGCCTCGAACGGGAACGTCGCCAGTTGGAGGAGCAGTTGATGCATGTGCAGCGCATGGATGCGGTGGGGCAACTGGCCGGCGGCGTGGCGCACGACTTCAACAATCTGTTGCACACGGTTCGTGGCAGTCTTGACTCCTTGAACAAGCAGTACGACTTGTCGGCGCCCAGCCGGGCCATGGTCAGCAACATTGAAGAGGCGACCTCGCGCGCCTCCGAACTCACCAGCCAGTTGCTCGGCTTTGCGCGGCGTGGCAAGTACCAGTTGGAACGGCATGATGTCGCTGCCGTGGTGGCCGGGGTTGCGGCGCTGTTTGAGCCCGTCGCCAGCCGCAACATCCAGTTGCGAACCATGGTGGCTCCAGACCCCATGATCGTGTTGGCGGACGCCACCCAGATGCAGCAGGTCTTCCTGAATCTCCTGCTCAACGCGCGGGACGCCATCCAGGCCAAGGGCGATAGCGGCGGGCGGATTGTGCTGCGGGCCGAAGTGGCGTCGGAGCACACCTCGGGGTGGGCCTTCCGGGCGCGCGCCGAAGCCAGTCCCATGGAGTATGTTTGCGTTCGCGTCCGGGACAATGGCAGCGGCATGTCGCCGGAGACGATGTCCAAGATCTTTGCGCCGTTCTTCACGACCAAGGGCGTGGGTAAAGGCACCGGGATGGGGTTGGCCATGGCCTATGGCTGTATCGGCAATCACCATGGCTGGATCCATGTGGAAAGCGAACTGGGTAAGGGCAGCGAGTTCTTTGTCTTCCTGCCCAGGCTCTGAGTCTGGGGCGGGTGTCGGCAGCGCGGTCGCCGGACCCGAAACGAAGCCGCGGTGGAGGCTGTAGTGAGCGCTCGGATCCTCGATAGCATCAATGGGCCTGGCGACGCGCGTGCGGTTCCGGTCGAGAACCTGCCGCGCCTTGCCGCCGAGATGCGTGAGGAGCTCTTGCACATCGTCTCTCGCCAGGGCGGACACCTCGCCTCAAACCTGGGCATTGTGGAGTTGACCCTGGCCCTGGTGCGCGCCTTTGACTTGGAGCGTGACGCGATCGTCTGGGATACGGGGCACTCCGGCTACGCCTTCAAGCTGCTGACCGGGCGGCGTGAATTGATGCAGCGGCTGCGAGATGATGGCGGCTGTTGCGGTTTTCTGCACCGCGACGAGAGTCCGTACGACGTCTTTGGCGGCGGCCATGCCGGGACCGCTATTTCGGCGGCCCTGGGCATCGCCGCGGCGCGCGACCGTACGGGTGAGCCAGGGCGGGTGGTGGCCGTAGTGGGAGACGGGGCTCTGGGGTGCGGCAGTTCGCTGGAGGGGCTGAACAGTGTCATCGAGACGACCAAGAACTTCATCCTGGTGGTCAATGACAACCGCATGTCGATCGCTCCCAACGTGGGGGGCCTGTCGCGCTACCTCAGTCGGCTGATTCCCGATGCGCGGTATAATCGGTTTCGCACCGCCGTGTCCACCACCATCAGCCGCATCCCCCGGATCGGGCCGCGCTTGCGCCGCCTGATCCGCCGGATTGAGGAGGCGGCCAAGAGCATCATGGTTCCCGGGGCGCTGTTCGAGGAGCTTGGTCTTCGCTACATCGGCCCGCTGGATGGGCATGATACTGCCGCTCTGTGCGAAACCTTCGCCGCCGTGCGTCGGATGGGCGAACCGGTGGTCGTGCATGTGCTGACCGAGAAGGGCAGGGGGTATGAGCACGCGGAGCGGGCGCCGGAGGCCTTCCACGGGATGGGCCGCTTCGAGATCGCCTCCGGCCAGGCGGCGGGAGCGCCGATCACGGCCGCGACCGCGGCCTCTTTCTCGGCTGCCCTGGGGGACAGCCTCCACGCGGTGGCCGGAGCTGATGAGCGCGTCGTGGCCATCACCGCCGGGATGTGCCACGCCACCGGCTTGACGCTTTGCCGCAAGCATCTGCCCCGGCAGTTCTTTGACGTCGGGATCGCCGAGGAACACGCTGTCATCTTCGCCGCGGGCATGGCCTCGCGCGGTCTGCGGCCCGTGGTGGTGATCTATGCCAGCTTCATGCATCGTGCCGTCGACTATGTCTTCCACGACGTCTGCCTGCAGCGTCTGCCGGTCGTCCTCTGCCTGGACCGCGCTGGCCTCGTGCCCGATGGGCCCACGCACCACGGTATCCATGACCTCGCCTTCTGGAGCACCCTCCCGCACCTCTGCGTGTTGCAGCCCGCGGATGGCGCCGAACTGGACGGCATGCTGAGGTTATGCCTGTCGCGGCAGGATCCGGCGGTGATCCGTTACCCGAAGGCAGCGGCTGCCGAGATCTTGCCGGCCGCCAGCCGGGCGCCGCTGGAGTGGGGGCGCGCCGAGGTTCTCCGCCAAGGCTCGGACCTCGCTCTCTGGGGCGTCGGGCGCGAGGCGCAGACCGCCATGCAGGTCGCCGACCGGCTGCGCCAGGATGGCATCGACGCGGCCGTGGTGAACCCACGTTTTGCGATTCCACTGGACCGCGACCTGCTGCTGCGGCAGGTGCGCTCCGGCCTGCCTGTGGTGATCCTCGAGGACCACGTTTCGCCCGGCGGCTTCGGCAGCCTGGCGCGCGAGGCGCTGGCCGGGGTGGAACCGGTGCGGTTGCTCTGCCGCGGCTGGCCGCGCGAGATCCTGCCGTGGGGAACCGAGGCGGCCATCCGGCGCCTTCACCGGCTGGATGTGGAGTCGTTGCACGAGGATATCCGGGCCTTTGTGCGGAGTTGCCCTGCGCCATGACGACGATTCTCTCGTGGAATGTCAACGGCATCCGAGCCATCCAGAAGAAGGGCTTTACGGAGTGGCTTGGGCAGCAGGCGCCGGACGTCTTGTGCGTCCAGGAGACCAAGGCTTCCCCGGACCAGCTTGACGCCGAGTTGATGGCGCCACCCGGCTACACGACGGTCTGGGCCGCCGCCGAGCGCAAGGGCTACAGCGGCGTGGCCGCTTACGTGCGCATCCAGCCGTTGGCCGTCGAGTTGCTCGGCGCCCGAGAGTTCGACGTCGAGGGTCGCACCCTGATCCTGCATTACCCTGACCTGACCGTGGTCAACTGCTATTTCCCCAACAGCCAGGAAGCGGGCGCTCGCCTGGCCTACAAAGTGGCCTTCTGCGACGCGCTGCTGGACAAGTGCAACGAGTTGGTGGGGGCGGGCCGGGATATCGTGCTCTGCGGCGACTACAACATCGCCCACCAGCCCATCGATCTGGCCCATCCCAAGGCCAACGAGCACAACCCCGGCTATCTTCCCGAGGAACGCGCTTGGATGGACCGTTTTGTGGGCGCGGGCTACGTTGACACCTTCCGCCTGTTCTGCGCTGCCCCGCAGCAGTACACCTGGTGGTCGTACCGCTTTCATGCTCGCGAGAAGAACATCGGCTGGCGCATAGACTACCACTGTGTGAACGAGCGCCTACGAGGGCGGGTGCGCGAGTCGACGATCCTGGCTGAGGTGATGGGCTCGGACCACTGCCCGGTGCGGATTGTGCTGGACTGACAGACTGCCGCGGAGAACGGTTTGAACATGACGACGACCGATGTGCTGTATGGCCTGAATCCGGCTTTCGAGGCCGTGCTCGCGGGCCGCCGCGAGATCCGCCGGGCGCTGCTCAGCCGTAGTGCCTCTGCCAATCCCCGGGTGCAGAAGCTGGCGGCGCTTCTGGAGAGCCGCGGCGTGGCGGTGCAATGGTCGGAGAAGGGCCGCCTGATCGACCTGTGCCAGAGCCATGAGCACCAGGGCGTGGTGCTCGAGACCGGTCCGTACCCCTATGTTACCGCCGCCGAACTGCTGGCGCTGCCGCGCCTGGTGCTGCTCGACAACCTCGAGGATCCACACAACGTCGGGGCCATCATCCGCACGGCGGAGGTGCTCGGCTACGGCGGGGTGCTGCTGCCAAACCGCGGGGTGCCGCACGTATTGCCGTCGGTGGTCAAGGCCAGCGCCGGAGCTACCGAGCACCTGCGCATCTGCTGTGCGGGCGGGGTCACGGCCTATGTCACTGCGGCGCGCGATCTGGATTTCACGATAGTGGCCCTCGATGCGCACGGGACACGCTCCCTGGCCGAGGTCGCCGCGGCCGCCCCCGAGCGCCTGTTGCTGGTCTGCGGTGGTGAGGATCGCGGGGTTGGCCAGTACATCCTCAACCAGGCCCATTTCGTCGTGCGGATTCCGCAGCACGGGCGGACCTCATCGCTGAATGCTTCCGTGGCCGCCGGCATTGCGCTGCATGCGCTGGCCGCGCCAGCCCCGGGGAGCATGACGTGACACCGGCACCCGACGAGCGCAGCCAGGCCCCGGCACCGTTTCTGCCCCTATCCGAGGCGGAGGCGCGCTGCGAGTCCCTCGATGAGAAGCTCAACCTCGTCATCGCCAGCCTGCCCGGTGAGGGCGTCACCCTGGCCGTGATCCTGGATCGGGTCGGGCATGACGGCCTTCTGCTCCTCACCGTTCTCCTCACCCTCGTGTTTATGATCCCCGTCTCCATCCCCGGCGTCAGTACCGTGTTCGGCGCCGCCATTCTGCTGATCGGCATCAGCCGTCTCCGTGACCGGAAGCTCTGGCTGCCGCAGCGCGTGGCGCACCGCGTGCTGCCCGTGGAGAAGCTGCGGGCCGGGCTCCGCCAGGGCAGCATCTGGCTGCATCGTCTGGAACGCATCAGTCGGCCGCAGCGCTTGAACTGGCTGGCGACCGGACAGCTGGCGGCCACTCTCAACAACAGCGCGCTGGTCCTGGGGGCCGTGTTGCTCATGGCGCCGCTCGGGTTTGTCCCCTTCAGCAACACGCTGCCCGCCCTGGCGCTGCTGTTTCTGGCTATCGGCCTTCTGCGGCGCGACGGCGTCTGCATCCTGCTTGGCCATCTCGCCAACCTGGCGACCCTCGTCTACTTTGCCGCGCTTGCCATCGGCGGCAGCGTGGCGATCCGCGAGGCCCTGCGCCGCCTGGCTTGCCTCTGGTCGTAGCACGGCAACAGCCCGGCGCCGGAGCGCATGTCAGTTCCGTGGGTGTCAACCTACAGCCGGACAAGACAGTTCAGCAGGATCCCCGGCTGGGGCCGGACATGACAGCCAGAGAACTCCGGTGCCCCGGCAGGGGATTCTGCCATTCGTCATTTGGCCTTGGTCATTCGACCTTCTGCGGTTCTCATACAAGCAAACCCCTCCGGAGCTGACTTGCGCCCCCGGCGCTGCAGCGCTGTTGCCCCAGCCCTGCCGATCCGCTATAGTACCCGCCATCATTGTTGCCGGTCTGACTTTTTTCCCGACCCGAGATAGACAGCAGTCAACAGCAGGAGAAGGCCCCAGCATGAGCACGATTCTGGACATTCAGGCGCGCGAGATCATCGATTCCCGCGGCAATCCCACCGTCGAGGCCGAGATCATCCTCGAAAGCGGCACCGTCGGCCGGGCTGCGGTTCCCAGCGGCGCCTCCACCGGCGAGAACGAGGCTATCGAACTGCGCGACGGCGACAAGGATCGCTACCTGGGCAAGGGCGTGACCCAGGCGGTCGACAACGTCAATGACAAGATCGCTCCCGAGCTCGAGGGTATGGATATCTTCGACCAGGTCGGCATCGACCAGGCCATGCTGGAGATGGACGGCACCGAGACCAAGAGTAACCTCGGCGCCAATGCCATCCTGGCCGTCTCCCTCGCGGCGGCGCACGCGGCGGCCGACGAGCTGGGTCTGCCCCTGTTCCGCTATCTTGGCGGCGTCAACGCCAAGGTCCTCCCCGTCCCCATGATGAACATCATCAACGGCGGCAGCCACTCCGATGCCCCCATCGCCTTTCAGGAGTTCATGATCCGCCCGGTTGGCGCCTGCTGTTTCCGCGAAGGGCTGCGCATGGGCGCCGAGGTTTTCCATAGCCTCAAGAAGCTGATCAAAGAGCGCGGTTTGAGCACGGCCGTGGGCGACGAGGGCGGCTTCGCTCCGGCTTTCGCGGGCACCGAGGACGCGGTTGAGACCGTTCTGAAGGCCATCGAGAAGGCCGGCTACAAGCCCGGCGAAGACATTATGCTGGCCTTCGACTGCGCCGCCAGTGAGTTCTTCAAAGCCGGCGTCTACAACTACGCTAAGTTCGAGGGCAAGAAGGGCGCCAAGCGCAGCAGCGCCGAGCAGGTCGATTACCTTGCCTCGCTGATTGCCAAGTACCCTATCGACAGTATCGAAGACGGCATGGCCGAGGGCGACTGGGAGGGCTGGAAGCTGCTCACCGACAAGATCGGCGATCGCTGTCAGCTCGTCGGTGACGACCTCTTCGTCACCAACGTCAAGTTCCTGCAGAAGGGCATTGACCTGGGCGTGGCCAACTCCATCCTGGTCAAGGTCAACCAGATCGGCACCCTGACCGAGACGCTTGACGCCATCGAGATGGCCCACAAAGCCGGCTACACCGCCGTCGTCAGTCATCGCTCCGGCGAGACCGAAGACGTGACCATCGCCGACCTGTCGGTCGCCGTCAACGCCGGCCAGATCAAGACCGGCTCTCTCAGCCGCACCGACCGCATCTGCAAGTACAACCAGCTCCTGCGCATCGAAGAGATGCTCGGCGACGCTGCCCGCTACGGCGCCTGAGTCGGGTTGATAGACCCCAAGAAGCCCCTGGCTGTGCCTCCGGCGCCGCCAGGGGCTTTGTCGTCTTGGCCCGCCGGCGGTAATTCAGCGTGGCGGCGGCGCTGCCGGCGGCACTACCGCCGCGGGCGCCACCCAGGGTTGGACGCGGCGGAACTCGGCCATGAGCACCGCGGTGGCGCAGGCGACGTTGAGGCTTTCGACCCAGGCGGTGCCAGGGATCGAGACGACGGCATCCGCGGCTTCCGCCAATTCCTTGGACAGCCCAGCGGCCTCCGAGCCGAGCAGCAGCAGGCAGCGTCGTGGCATGCCGCGGGCGTAGACAGAGGTGGTGGCGTGGCTGGAGGTGGCGACCACCTGCAGGGCGCAATGCCGCAGCCGTTCGATGGCAGAGCGGGCGTTTCCGACCTGGATGACGGGCATCTGCTCGGCGGCGCCCTCGGCGGTCCGGCAGACCGCAGCCGAAAGCCGCGGCAGGGCGTCTTCCGGGCCGCACTGGATCACGGCGGCGCCGCCGAAATGGGCGGCGACACGCAGGATGGCGCCGAAGTTGTGCGGGTTGGTGACCCCCTCCAGCAGGAGCACGCAAACGGGTCCGGTCTGGGTTGCCAGGCGTATGCACAGTTGTTCGAGCGTGATGCGCAGCGGCGGTTTGACCAGCAAACAGATGCCCTCGTGATGTGAGGACTGGGTGATGCGATCCATCTCCTCGCTGGTCACCATGTGGTAGGCCCGGTGCTGCTTGGCGCACCAGCTCAGGAGGTCACCAGCCGCAGCCAGTTGGGCCTGCGTGACGTAGGCGCGGACGATGTCATCCGGACGCTTGGCGAACACCGCCAGGCAGGCGTTGAGGCCGCATAGCTTGGCTTCGTCCTGGGCCGCGGCGCCGACGGGTCCACGCGCCGTCTCGTCGTGCCGGTCTAACCTTGGGGCAGGCCGTGAGTCTGGCCTGGGGGCAGGCCGTGAGTCTGTCCTGGGGGCAGGCCGTGAGTCTGTCCTGGGGGCAGGCCGTGAGTCTGTCCTGGGGGCAGGCCGTGAGTCTGTCCTGGGGGCAGGCCGTGAG
>CAILKC010000812.1 GCA_903834675.1 uncultured Victivallales bacterium
CCATACCTCCGCACCGAGGCCGCATGGTCCGCCCCTTCAGGGCTCAATCCGCGCTGTAGA
The DNA here is from genome assembly GCA_903834675.1 of uncultured Victivallales bacterium. Next base: position 61 of record CAILKC010000812.1, read on the forward strand.
CGGGTACCCAGGGCGTTGCCCTGGGCGCCCGGAACGCCCCTTTGGGGCTGAATACCACGGCCCATCCTTATTGCACAGGTCAACATTTACATCCCCAGCCACTCCAGGACAGACCCCCCGCCCACGCGTCCCACAGATGGTGGTATTGCCGTGGCCGACACCTGCGCCCACGAACTGTTCCACGCCATTGAGAACTCTCTGCTCAATTCCATGAACATGAACTGGGCGCAGAAGTGGCTGATGGAGATGCTGGCTGTTTACGCCGCCCGGAGCGAGGTCACCGGCGACCTGACCTACATGACCTACCAGATGCAGACGTTCTACCCTGCGAGCGGCGTGGATCCCAGCGCCTTCTTCGATGCGGCCATCAGTCATGACACCTGGAACTTCAGAATCTTCATCGTGGGCGACGACACCCACAAGTACGCGGCGGCCTGGCTGTTCGAGTACATCGCCCAGGCCTACCCGGGGTTCTCCACCAAGGCGCTATGGGACAACATGCGGCTGCTCTGGATCAAGGATGGCACCGCCGGAACGGCCCAAGTGAACCTGAGTCTCGCCCTCTACGACCTGACGGGCAGATTTCTGGACGAACACTACCGTGACTTCTTGGCCTGGATTCACTTCTCCCCGGCCTCTCCGCTGCCCCACGACCTGGGGCACCACCCGGACCGTATCCAGATCGCTACGTACCGGTTCAACCGGGGGGCCGCCTACATCCAGAACTTCAACCTCGGCAGTGAGTGCATCGGCGGCATGCAGGGCGCCAGGGTGGATTTTGACATCAACATGGGGCCGACGCGCGCCGTGCGGCTGGAGGCGGAGTACAGCGGCAACCGGGCCGCGAACTCGCGCACGGCTTTCGATCTCTGGCAGGTGGCCGCGGGACAAGCGTACCAGACGGCCACCAAGCGCGTTACCATGACCAGCACTCGTCCGTCTCAGGTCGTCACGGTAAGGAACGATGAGCGGCTGTACCTGGTCGGCGTCAACGCCGGCCAGTTCGGCACGGGATCGTGCCCGGTCCAGATCACCTACTCCAGTCTCTACGCCACCCTGGCGGTTCAGCCGCGGCGAGCCACATGGATCGTCGACTACCGCTCCCAGGTGTACGCCTACGACCTGACGACAACCATCCCGGAAGCCGACAACATCGACGACAACGACGAGGTCATGTGGGTGATCAACTACGGTGACGGCTCCGAGGAAAGGATCCACGCTTTATTCAAATACTACAAGCGGGGCGGCGCCCTGGCGAACGTGGACTGGCTCCATTCCTACCGGCGCCCGGGCGACTACCCGGTCCGGGTCCAGCTCCTGCACTTCATCAGTCAAGCGGTCCTCGGCGAGTGGACCCAGACCCTCACCGTGCCGCCGCCCCCGGTGGCCACGCTGACCTGCGCCCCGAACCAGCTTCGCCCCGGCGAGTCCGTTACCCTCACGGCCTCCGTAACTCCGGTTCCGGCCGGGGCCTCCTACCGCTGGACCGTGCGTAATCCCGGCAATTCCGAGGTGCAGCAAACGACCGCGGTCCCCACCCTATCGTTCAGCGGCACGGCCAACCTGGGCCTCTACCGGGCCGAAGTGCTTGTGGCGCAGGGCACCCTCTTCCTGGGGAATGCCACGACCTCGTTCCAGGTCATGCCGCTGAACTGGAACTACTCCGGCACGGAGACCGACGATGGCAAGCTCCTGGCTCCGGGCACGACGTCGCACAGCGGCAGCACCTACCAGCTCAACCCAACCAACCCCGGCATTGCCGATGACCCGTCCGACCGGGTCAGCGTCTTCTGTCCGCCGCGCTGCACCACAACCATCACGGTGACCGGGCCGCAGCAGGTGACCACAAACGACACCTTCACCTCGGTCCTCAACGGCGTCTACGTCATGAAGATCACCACGGAGTACCCGCAGACCGTCAGCCTCGTCCTGAACGACCTCGGGCCGATGTCCCAGGTGCATAACTACACCGTCACCGTCGCCTACACCTACGGCGATGGGTACGAACCGAATGAGACCACCGCGACCGCCACCCCCTGGACTGCCGATGTCGTCAACGGCTCCTTCATGCCCCTGCCCCTGTCGCTGCACAGCGCCGGCGATGTGGATGTCTTCGGGCTGACGGTGCCGTATGGACGTTCCTGGATTCGCGTGACCCTGAGCCAACTGCCGACCAACTACGAAGTCGCCTTGCTGAACTCGGCCGGCACCGAGGTCGCCGCGCCGCGGTACCGGCAGCGCCACCCTCGTGATCAGCAACCCGCGCAGCTACTTTGGTTTTTTGCACGCGCTGACCCTCCATATTCAGAGGCGCCGCCCCTACGGACTGGTGGCCGCGGCCCTTTGGACCGCGGTGGCAACGCCCGCCGGACGGCGGGCACGACACCGCTTTGGCTGAAACGCGCCGCCCGCGCCGCCCGCGTTGCCCACGTCGGCCATAGCGGCGTCGCGGCCCCTGGCGGGGCCTCTGCCGCGCGCACTCCATATTCAGAGGCGCCGCGCGGCCCCCACGGCCCCGTCTCGCTGACCCTCTTGGCGCTTTGCTGAATCGGCGGTAAACTACGCTCTTTGCTCAGCACCAGGGCGAGGGTATGAGCAGGTGGCGACCGTGGCCGTGGAGACAGGTATGTCGAGTGATGCAGTAGCCGTCTACAATCCGTCTGTAATCGAGCCCAAGTGGCAGGCCTTCTGGCTGGCCCAGAAGACCTTCAAGGCGGTTGATCGCGATGCCAGCCGCGCCAAGCTCTACGTGCTGGACATGTTCCCTTACCCCAGCGCGGCGGGCCTGCATGTCGGCCACCCCGAGGGCTATACGGCCACCGACATCTATTGCCGCTACAAGCGCATGAAGGGCTACAACGTCCTGCACACGATGGGCTGGGATGCCTTCGGCCTGCCCGCGGAGCAGTATGCCATGCAGACCGGGACGCACCCCCGGGTCACCACGCGTAAGAACGTCGACAGCTTCCGGCGGCAGATCCAGTCGTTCGGCTTCAGCTATGACTGGGACCGCGAGATCAACACCACGGATCCGCAGTACTACCGCTGGACCCAGTGGATCTTTTGCCAATTGTATAAGAAGGGGCTGGCGTACGTCGGCGAGATCCCGGTCAACTGGTGCCCGGTCTTGGGCACGGTGTTGGCGAACGAAGAGGTCATCAACGGTCGCAGCGAACGCGGCAATCACCCGGTCGTACGCAGACCCATGAAGCAGTGGGTGTTGAAGATAACCGCGTACGCCGAGCGCCTGCTTGACGACCTGGAAGGATTGGACTGGCCTGAAGGCATCAAGGAGATGCAGCGCAACTGGATTGGCAAGAGTACCGGGGCCGAGGTCGACTTCCGGGTGGACGGGCAGGACGCCACTATCCGGGTCTATACCACCCGACCGGACACGCTCTTTGGCGCTACCTACATGGTCCTCGCTCCCGAGCACCCGCTGGTGGAGCAGATCACCGCCCCGGAACGGCTGGCGGAAGTGACCGCCTACCGGCAGGAGGCCCTGGTCAAGAGCGACATGGACCGCACCGAACTGAGCACCGAGAAGACGGGGGTATTCCTGGGGAGCTATGCCCTCAACCCTGTGAACGGTGAGCGTATCCCGATCTGGATCAGCGACTATGTCCTGATGGGCTACGGCACCGGCGCCATCATGTCCGTCCCGGCGCACGACACGCGCGACTTCGAGTTCGCCCGCCGCTTCGACATCCCCATCCGCTGCATCATGGAACCGGAAGCGCAGGTCGCGGCCGCGGCCGGGGTGACGGTGGCGGACGTGTTGGCGGGCGCCGCCTGCTGGCCTGGCGAAGGCTGCATGATCCGCAGCGCCAACGCTGAGGTCAGCCTTGACGGCCTGGCCCAGGCCGATGCCACCGCCACGATCACCGCCTGGCTGGAGCGTCAGGGCATCGGGCGGCGCATGGTCAACTACAAACTCCGCGACTGGCTGTTCAGCCGGCAGCGCTACTGGGGCGAGCCCTTCCCTGTCGCCCACATGGAAGATGGCACCATCAAGCTGCTCGATGAGGAGTTGCCGGTACTCCTGCCCGAGATGGACGACATCACCCCCTCGGGCACTGGCGAATCGCCCCTGGCCAATGCCGGCGCCTGGCTGGATTACGTCGACCCCAAGACCGGCCAACGCGGCCGCCGCGAGACGCACACCATGCCCCAGTGGGCGGGGTCCTGCTGGTACTACCTGCGCTACCTCGACCCCGGCAACAACACGGCGCCCTGGGACCCCGGCAAGGAACGCTACTGGATGCCGGTTGATCTGTACGTCGGGGGCGCCGAGCACGCGGTCCTGCACTTGCTCTACGCCAGGTTCTGGCACAAGGTCCTCTTTGATCTCGGCTTTGTGAGCACCAAGGAGCCCTTCCAGCGTCTGATCAATCAGGGCATGATCCTGGGGATGGCCTATCGCGACGCCCGGGGCGGACTGGTTCCCAACGATCAGGTGGAGAAACGCGACGGCGCCTTCTTCAGCAAGCCCACTGGCGAGGAGCTCACGGAGTTTCCTGCCAAGATGTCGAAGTCGCTCAAGAACGTGGTGAACCCCGATGAGATCGTCGCCGAATACGGGGCCGACAGCTTCCGCATGTACGAGATGTTCATGGGGCCGCTGGAGGCGATGAAGCCCTGGCAGACGCGCGACATCGAAGGCGTATATCGCTTCCTGCATCGCGTCTGGAAGATGATCGTTGGCGCCGATGGCGCGCTCTCCCGGGCCATCGGCGATGCCCCCATGACGCCGGAGCAGGAGCGCCTGCTGCACCAGACGATTGCCAAGGTCGAAGAGGATACCGCCACGCTGAACTTCAACACAGCCATCAGCCAGATGATGGTCTTCATGAACGAGTTTGGCAAGGCGGAGAAGCGCAACCGCGCCGCCATGGAGGCGTTTGTCCTGCTGCTGGCGCCCTACGCGCCGCACCTGACCGAAGAGCTCTGGCAGCGCCTTGGCCACACGAGCTCGCTGGCGCATGAGCCCTATCCGGTCCATGACCCGGCCAAACTGCGGCTAGCGGAGGTCGAGATCGTCATCCAGATCCAGGGCAAACCGCGCGCCAAGATGATGGTGCCAGCCGACGCCACCGCGGCACAGATGGAAGCCGCGGCCCGGGCCGACGCCAAGGTCAGCAGTCTGCTTGAGGGGAAGACGGTGGTTAAGGTGATCGCCGTGCCGGTTCGCCTGGTCAATATCGTGGTGCGTTGAGCCTGGCTATGCTTCTTCGGGTTGCCACCTTCAATATCCGCCACGGTTTGGGCCTGGATGGCCGGCTGGACCTCGCCCGCAGCGCGGCCGTGGTCAGGGCTCTGGATTGCGACATCGTGGCCATCCAGGAGGTCGATGTGGGGTGCGCCCGCAGCGGCAACCTCAACCAGGCCGACGAGCTGGCGCGCCTGACCGGCATGACCCCCTGCTTCGCTCCCGCCATTCCGCTCCAGGGCGGCCTGTACGGCATCCTGGTGTTGAGCCGGCTCCCCGTCACCCTCTGGTCCACGCTGCCTCTGCCCGGCCAGGAACCGCGTTGTTTGCTGACGGTGGACCTCATCTGGGCCGGCGGGCCGCTGCGCTTCTGCGCCACGCACCTGGATCTGGAGGCCCGCCAGCGCCAGCTCTCCCTGCCGCTGATCAAGCGCGCCGTGGAGCGGCGCGGCGTGCCCTTCGTCCTGGCTGGAGATCTCAACTCCACCCCCGACAGTGGGCTGGTCCAGAGCCTCGTTGCCGCCTGGCAGGCCAGCGCCAGTCTGGCCGGACCCACGACCTACCCGGCGGATGCGCCCACGGAGCGCATTGACTACATCCTCGCCGGACCGGCTGGGGCCTGGCAAGTCCAGACCATGGAGGTCATCGCCGATGCGCTGACCTCCGACCACAGGCCCGTGCGGGCCACGCTGGAATGGATCGGCGCGGACGACAGGGCGGAGCGAAGACTCGGGCAACCCTGAGCTTCGGCCTGGCGGAGTTCGCAGGATCTCCAAACGATGCAGGCGTTGCGCTGCGTCGTCCGGTCGCCTGGTCTCTGCATCGTGCTCACCCACAAATCCGGATTCGATGGGCGCAATAGTCAGCCGTTTCGTAATCGGTCTTGAATTTACCGGTAAACCAGAATTCTTCCCCAACCAAGAGCACAAACTCGCCGGTCTGCCGATCCACGTAATGGCCGAAATTGCTGTATCGGGCAGTGTCAGGATAGCCTTCCGGCCTGGCTTGAATGACCGTCACCGAATCCTTGATCAGACAAAGGCTACGGGTGTCCAGTTCTGCCATGGATAGCGGGTACCGCGGGGTCTGTCCGTAGACGGGTTTGTCCAGAATATTGGCAAACCAGAAAACCCTTCCCGTTTCCGGCTGGCGTTCAAAGGCTGCAAAGGCTGCCGGCACGTAGACCGGGGTTCCATCGTCATAGCTCAATGGCCAGGGCTGGCTCCAGGTTTGGCCGCCATCTTCCGAAAGCGCCGCCTGGCGGCTGCTGTAGATCCCTTTTTCTTCATTGCCTTGGCAACGCAGGGTAGTGAAAAGCCGCTGACCTCCCAAGTGAACCAGGTCGGGCTCACAAACCCCACACCCTACGGTATCCGGCACCGCAATACTCGCGCCGATTTCCCAAGACAGATCGGTCAGATCGCTATGCCAGCGGCCCCGCAAAAAAACCACCGTCGGAAGGACGCGCTCCGCCCCGAGAAACATGCGTGGGTCACTGCAAGCAAAACCGCAGACGATCGTGCCATCGTCTAACTTGGCGAAAGGCGCCATATCCGCCCTGACGTCCTGTTGGCCGCAGGTTACGCCCGGCATCCAGTGCTCCTCGTTGTATTCACGGCCGGGATGAATGATCTGGCGCGCCGGACTCCAGGTGTCCCCTTCGTCTCGTGAAATCTCGTAATAGACTTTAGTATTCCGTTCCTTTGTTTTTTCATGCGGAACAGACTTGGTAAAAACCGCTATCAGTAGACCCTTGTCAGGATCCAGAAAATGCATCCAGGCATTTTGCAGGCAACCGTCGGCAAAAGGACCGCTCAATACCAACGCTCCTTGCCTCTGCCAATTTCGTCCATAATCAGGGGAGATGGAGCGGTGGTTATGGTCCACCATCTTCATCCATTCGTCGATGGGTAATCCTTGGGTATCAACTCCGACTCGAGACATGACCATCTTGCCACCCTGGCGTGAACAATAGGCAAGATTATGGCAGTAAACGGCTAAGGGTTCACGTGGAGCGCGAAAGATCGGTTCTCTGCGGACCTGTACCTGCATGTTCAATCAGCCTCCCCATTACGCCTGGCTAAAGGGCAACCGTCGATGGTACTCTAGGTCCGCGCGCCAGCGACCGCCAACGCGGAGTGGGGGTGTGGGGCGTTTCGCCGCAACGGCAGGATACGTACCCTCAGCTGCACAAGAGTACATTATCAGCGCCGCGTCTTAGGCCCACAGTCGCTCCGGCGGGGGAAATC
>CAILKC010000813.1 GCA_903834675.1 uncultured Victivallales bacterium
ATCTTAAAAGGCCATATTTTATTAGTCTATTCTGGTGAAGACAGAATCGGCTGCAAGGCCAGGTGGAAATGCTCAGGCCCACCGGTGAGATTAGGTCGAGTCCAACCAACCAACCGTAGAAAATGCTTGCCGCGGCGGACCAAGGGCGGAATGGGAAGCGCCTGGTGTCAAACGAGGTTGCTGCAAGTCTCATAGGAGGGTTCAGCCGAGCCCTCCGGGCGGTGGCGGGACAGAGTACGGTTGATCGAGAAATATGGGCCTGCCAGGGGGGTGGATCGCCTGGACACTCCGCCCTGAAATGACGCCGCGGACTGAGGAGACTGACCTATGAGTTCGATGGTCTTGGCCTTGATTGCGTTGGTATGCATGGTGCTTGGCATCGGCGTGGGGGCAATGCTTAGGAAGGTCGTTCCCGATCACCACCTTCGGGATGACTCGCGGGACGTCGTTATGGCGGGCGTCGGGCTGATCGCCACGCTGACGGCCTTGGTCCTGGGCCTGCTGATCAACTCGGCCAAGAGCACCTATGATGGGATCAGCACCGGGATCACCCAGAACGGCGCGAAGATACTGTTTGTTGATCGCGTCATGGCCCAGTATGGCCCGGATACCAAGGAGACCCGCTTGCTCTTGCGCCGTCTCCTGGCGTCGACGATCAGGCGTTGGTGGCCTGAAGAGAACCTGGGCGATCTGGCGCTGGAGCCCATCGCCGCGGTGGCCGGTAGCGAGGAAATGCTGCACCGACTGCGCCTGCTGTCACCGCAGACCGACGAGCAGCGCCTGCTCCAGTTGCAGGCCCTGCAACTCTGCAATGAGTTGGAGTTGTCGCGCTGGCAGTTACTTCAAGGGAAAGAGGCGAACCTGCCGCTGGTATTCCTGGTGGTGCTGGTGACCTGGCAGACGATCCTTTTCGCCAGCTTCGGGCTCCTGGCGCCCCGCAACCTGACCGTGTTTGTGGTTCTGCTTCTCTGCACGTTGTCGGCCGCCGGCGCGATTTTCCTGCTGCTGGAGATGGGGCACCCCGCGGCCGGGATCATCAAGCTGCCCAGCGCTTCACTGGTTGATGTCCTGTCGAGGATGGGAAAACTCTAGAGGCAGACGTGTTGATCCGCTCTTCTGAGCGGCCAAACCCCGCTTGAACCGGATGGCTGAAGCGGTGCTTGTCTCGCTGAACGAGGCGGAGTTCATATACCAGGCACGGGACTGCGGATGGTCCAGCGGATGCCCGCGCTGGCAAGTCCATCCGGCGACTGGAGACCCCACGACCCCTTCTTCCACGGATCAGGACGTCTGACTCTTGGGACCGGCGCGCGGCGCCGCGCCAGGGCCGCTGGCCGGCCGACGCACTACTGCTGGGGCTGCCGAGGGCGCACCGGCAGATAGATCAGCGGCAGGCTCAGCAGAGTCATGCCATACTTGACCCAAAGGTTGAAGAAGAAGATCTGCCAGACCGTGTGCCAAGGCAGGCTCCAGGCGAAAGCGCCGACCGCGAAGATCAGGTTGTCGGTGGGCACGCTGACGCCGTTGCTGAGCAGCACCCGCGCCCACTGGTGGCGAGTGGTCACGCGGGTCACGAACCAGTGGTAGATCTCGGTATCGAGCAGTTCACTGACGATCTCGGCGGCGATCGAGGCCAGGACGATGCGCCACACGGGGGCGAGGATGGCAGAGAACTCCTTGGTCAAACCCCAGCTCGGGTCGCCGGGCACGGTGGCCACCCACATCAGGTAGGCCGCCATGCCTAGGTTGATCACCCCGGCGGAGATGACCACCACCTGCGCATTGCGTTTCCCCAGCGCCTTGTGAACCACGTCGCGCAGGGTGAAGGTGATGGGGTAGACGAACGTCCCCATGTCCACCGCCAGGCCAAACACGACCCCGATCTTGAGGCTGGCAATGTCTGCCAACATCTGCACGGCGATGTAGACGGCCACCACAATGACGGCCAGCGCCGGAACGGCCGCAGGCACGCCCGGCGGGGCAAGCGCGGGAGAGGCGACAGGCTCGGCGGCGGACGTCATGAACACTCCTCAGTCTGGCCCTGCGCGAAACCGCGCTAGTCGGCTCAGGGCGCCGGCGCAGTTGCCAGTTCAAGCTCGGCGATACCCCAGGCGCCAAGACGCGGCAGGAAGAGCCGTATTCCCTCGGTCAGGCTCTCCATTTCCAGCGGCTTGACCTCCTGCCCCGGCGTATGCCAACGCGCCGCCGTAATCGCGGCGCCGAAAGTGCCTGGCGGCACGATGATCGAGACCCAGCGCACCTCATCCAGGGCGCTGTGGTTCAGCACGTGCAGAGCCACCAGGCGGCGCGCCGGATCCCGCGGCGCCCGCGGCAGCACCACAATCCCCGCGGGGCCCCAGACGCCGAACCGGCTGCTGTTCCGCAGATCGCGGTCATCGATCTCACGATCCGAGGCAATCGGTACCGACTCTGCCAGAACGGCTAAAGATTGCTGATCCGCCTCGGGAAGTGCCCGCGGGTCGCAGGCCAGGAGAATCAGCCGCATGGCGTTGAGCCGTTCGACCTCCAGCGCGGCGCGGTAATAACTCGAACCCACGGGGGCCATGACGAAAGGGACCCCGGCGCCGAGAAGGCGCTGGCAGGCGTTGGCGGTACGTTGGGCATCGGGGTGGTCCAGGTCGATGACCACGGCTGCCGTGGCGCAGGTGTCCAGACCCTCCAGCAACGGCCGGGAGCGCCGCACAAAATCGAACAGGTCGCCGTACTCCTCCACCGTGCCGAAGTAGCGCGGCTTGATCGCGTTGGCGTCGCTGCCCATATAGATATCCCAGGGCACCAGAATCTGCTGTCCGAGGGCATAGGCGGTGGCGATGGCGCGCCGGGTAACGCGAGCGTCCGTAGGGATGGGCGAGAATACCTGCCAGGTGCCCAAGGCCTCGGCCGTCCGCGCCGGAACCACCAAGTTCACCAGGTCCAATTGCGGCGTTTCGCCCTCGAGGAAGTCCACCAGGTCAACCAGAAAATTCTCCCGCTGTCCGGGGCGGTAGAAGGTACTGTTGACCGAGAGCGGCACGCGCCGACCGGCCTTCGCATCAACCTCCCGACGCAGGTCGACGAAGAAACGCCGCACGGAACGCCGCTGGAAAGCTTCAAACAGGGGCGTGGTGGCGAGACTGGCACGTTTGGCCTTGTAGGCCGCCGCGTCCGCCACCCCGTACTGGCGACGCAGGACCTCGCGATAGTCAAAGCGGTCGAGGGGTTCCAGGCCCAGTTCCTGCCGCGTCGCCGGCGGGACGGTGGCGGCCAAGTCCTCGCGAAACCGCCGCATGCAGTCGTCGCAGAAGCAAGCCCCGCTCCAGCCGTGAGCGCTCACAATCATGGACCAGTCATCGAACTGCAGCCAGTCCACCCCGAGATCGAGCGCCTTGTTGGCCCGTTCAAGGCTCAACGCCAGAAAACGGGGACGGTTGTTGCAGCCCCAGTACCAGGGCTTCTTACGGTCGAACGCCAGCATCCAGGGCGCGATGACCGGCTTGCCGTCCAGATCGAGGGCCTGGGCTTCGGGTTCGTCCAAACCAGCGATGGAGTTGATGGCGCCCTGCACGGTCTCCACACCCGCCGCGCGGCAGGCCTTGACGAAGTCCGCCTCGGAAGTGTAGTGCCAGAGCAGACGGTCAGGCTGAAAGGCGGCGATGGTCGTGAGCGAATCCGCCCGGCGGCTGCGGCTGCTGAAGACGACATCGCCGCGCTGGAAGAGCCCCGTGGGCGGCGGCGTGCCAGCCGTGGCACGCTCCAGGGGCAGCCGCGTCCCGGCTTCCGCGGCCAGTTGCCCAAGTTCGGCCTCGGTAAGAGCCCGATCATAGACCCGGACGCTGTCAAAACGACCGTGGAATGGGCGGATCTTCCCGAGGTTACCGATCTGCAGCGGGCCATCGCCTGGGTCGGGCAGGGGAATACCCGTCCACTCCACGACCCGGCGCAGCGGCGTTGTCGCCGTCGCCTGGTACAGCGTGGCCTTACCCGCCACCCGATCATGCACGACCGCCGCAAAGTTCCACTCGCCGTCACGCACCCCGGCCGTATCGGTCGGGGCAGCGCAGCGGTGATCCACGCCGCCTTGGCGTACGCTGAAACCCAGCGAGGGGCCCGTCAGAACCAGGTCCCACTGATTGGAGTAGTACAGCAGCCGGGCGATGGAGTTAGGCCCAGCCGGCTGGAACCATAGCGACAGCGTCACGGTGGCAAGGTTGTTCAGACCGGCGTGGTCGTAGATCACCGCCCCACCTGCCGACGTCTCGCCCGGTCCACCCGCCCGCGAGGGTCGCATCTGCCCCATGCCCGTGCCCCTGATCCCGAGGCCCGGCAGCGGTCCCTCACCCACGGCGTATTCCTCTACGGTGGCCTCCCCGCCGAGCGAGCCGGTGTTGACCAACCCCCCTCCGAAGGTCAGTTCGAGCAAGGGCCCAGGGGTCGGCACGGTCCCCGCGCCCAGGCTGCCCGCGAGCAGTATCGAGAGACAGACGGCAGAGGTGTGGTGAGTCAGGGTATCCAAGGTTTACGCTCCACTGCTTGAAGGTCGGTGAACAGACCAGGGCTCCGGCGGCCACGCCCGCGGCCCCCACGGCTAGCGACCGCGCCGCCGTCGCTAATGTGCTTTGCCGGTTGCCGCGAAGCAAGGGCGAGGCGCAGCGGAATGGCAGAGCATGGTTTGACTAATGGCGGCGCGACGTGTACTATTCCTTACCGGTTAGGCTTGGGGTTAAAACCCGCGTTGGCCAGGCGGTAGGATGCTCTCGAAAGACACCTTGCGGACGTCAATCCAAGGAGCTGAACACATGAGAAGGCGCCGTCTTTTCACCCTCATCGAACTGCTGGTCGTCATCGCGATCATCGCCATCCTGGCGGCCATGCTGTTGCCGGCGCTCGCCCA
>CAILKC010000814.1 GCA_903834675.1 uncultured Victivallales bacterium
CGCCTCGACGTCGCCCATGGCGGCGAGCCATTCCGCCCAGCCGCGCGCAGCGCCGCCGAAGTAGCGTTCTGCGTAGGCCTCCAACACCGCGGCAGCGCTGGGGTACTGGCCGCTGGCGAGTCCGGCCAAGATCACCTTATTGGCCTCGTCGAAGGTGCCCTCCGAATAGGCCAGGAAACCGCTGGCGCCACGCTGGACCAGGAACTCGACCGTGGCCTGCAGGCGCCGCGGCGCCACGGTCGGCCCGTAGTGCCCGTAGACATCGATGCCGCCCTTCTCGCCGTAGCCGATGTGGGTGAAGGCGCGTTCCGAGCAGCCCTGCGGCAGACGGCGGACCTTGTAGCTCGTCTCGCCGTAGAGGATGTGGTTGGCCAGGGCCGTAAAACGTCCCGGGGCTTCGCGGTCGGCCCAGGCGCCGAAGGCCTCATGGTCCTCGTCCGTCCACCACCAGCCCCAAAGATCGGCGTTGACCGGCCCGAAGACGGCCTCGGCCTCGGCCAGAATCTGCACGAACAGCTTGCCGAAGCTGACGATCCACGGCTTGCAGGCAGCACAGCCGCAGCCGCCGTAATCGTAGGCGCCGGCGCTGAGGGTCCCGAGGCGTAGGCCGCGGGCGGCGAAGTCGGAGAAGAGCTGGCGGTAGTTGCGGCAGATCATCTCCGCGACCCCCGCCTTCTGCGGGCAGACGAGTTGACCGAAGTAGTGCCCGTCCGCGACCGCGGCCGTAGCCGCCGTGACCTGGTCGCTGAACACGTGGTTCGGCGTCACCACCAGCCCCAGATCGAAGCCGAGGTCGGCCGCTACGGCGAAGTTCGAGAACTTCCGTTCCCAGACCGCCTCGGGCAGGTTAAACAGCTTCCGACCGCGGGGGGCGTAGAGGTCATACAGGTCAATGGTGTCAAACCAATCCGAGTAGCGGTTGAAACCCCAGAAGCGGGCTTCCTCCAGCGTTGCCCGCATCTCGTTGGCCATGGCCGACTCGTATTCGTTACCGAAATGCGAGGGGCAGTAGAGCTCGCGGACCGGCAGGGCAGTTCCCATGAGAGACTCCCGGCAGCTTACAGCGCCAGAACCTGCTCGTGGTTGTCGATCAGGCTGACATCATTGCGCTCGATGACCTCGTAGTGCTCGTTCACTTCCGGCAACCAGTCGAGAACGAAGCGCTCGGCGACCGCCTGGCGGGTCTTATCCTTAGTGGCATCGCGCAGCAGCAGGTAGCTGAGCAGCACGATGGTCTCCATGCGGCAGAGGCGGCGCGCCATCAGGTCGAAGTACTCGGTGTCTTCACGCTGCTCAACGGCCCGAACGGCGCGCTGCAGCTTCTCGCGGGCCATGTCCACGGCGCTGGCCAGACGGCGGAGTTTACCCTCGTAGGGGAGGTGGCTCAGCTCGCTCATCATGGGGTCAAGGACGCGCAACATCACCCCGCCGATGGCGGCCACGTACTGCAACTGCGTGGTGCCCTCGTAGATGTTGGTGATGCGGGCATCGCGGTACAGGCGTTCCGCCGGGAAATCCTTCATGAAGCCAGTGCCGCCATGAATCTGGATGGCGTTGTAGGCCACCGAGTTCGCCAGCTCCGTGCAGAAGGCCTTCGCCAGCGGCGTCAGCTCCGCCGCCATCTTGGAGAAGGTCTTCTCCTGGGCGCGCTGTTCGGGCGGCGGGCTTTCCGTGTGGTTGAGGATTTCCTCATAGTTGTCACGCAGGTCAACGATCTTGGTGGTCTCATAGAGCAGCGCGCGCGCCGCCAGGATGCCGACCTTGTCATGCACCAGCATCTCGTAGACCGCCGGGAACTTGATGATGGCCTTGCCAAACTGCTCACGCGCCTTGGCATACTTGAGCGCTTCGCGGTAGGCCGCCTCGGCGATGCCGAGGGCTTGGGCGCTGATGGCGACGCGGGCGCCGTTCATCAGCGACATGACGTAGCGCGTCAGGCCGCGCCGCCGGATGCCCACCAACTGGGCGGGGAGATTGTTGAACTGCAGTTCGCAGGTCGGAGAGCCGTGGATACCGAGCTTGTTCTCGATGCGGCGTACCAGCAGTTGCGGGCCCTTCTCGCAGACAAACATCGAGAGGCCGCGGCCGTCCTTGCTGCCCTCTTCCGAGCGCGCCAACACCAGGAGCACCTTGGCGCAGCCGTTGGTGATGAAGCGCTTCATGCCATTGAGCACCCACTGGCCCGTCTCCTCATCGAGATGGGCCTTCAGTTGCACCGCCTGCAGGTCGCTGCCCGCCTCAGGTTCGGTCAGGGCCATGGCGCCATCGACCTCGCCGGACGAGAAGCGCGGCAGGATGGACGCCTTCTGCTCCTCCGTGCCAAAGCGCCCGATGGTCTCGGCTATGTCTTGCAGACCGAAGAGGTTCTGCAGACTGGCATCGGCCCGCGACACCATCTCGTTCATCATCGTGTACAGCGTGACCGGGAAGTTCAGGCCACCATACCGGCGCTGCAGCATCACCCCCATGAGCTGTCCCTGGGCGATGTCATGCAGGTTCTCGATCGTGCCCGCCGCATAGGTGACCACGCCATCCTTCAGGTGGGCGCCCTCTTCGTCGACCGCCGCCGCGCGCGGGGCAATCAGCGAACCGCAGATCTCGCCGGTCATCTGCAGGACCTTATCGTAGCTATCCAGGGCGTCGGCGAAGTCCACCGGGGCTTCCGGGAACTCCTTAGCCTGGCGGTAGTCGTTCTCGCGCATCCGGGTGACCTCTTCGAGGCCGACCGTCTGCAGGTGGAACCGGATATCGAGGTTATCGAGGTAGAAATTCTCAGCCATCTTCGCTTCACTCCTTAGGACGCCGACTCGCGCGCGACGCTCAGCGCGGGGCCGGGCTCATTGCTCACACACGGGCCCTGTAGGCGTTGATCATCTTCGGGATGACGACATTGAGATCGCCGACGATGCCGTAGTCCGCCACCGAGAAGATGGGGGCGCCGGCCTCGGCGTTGATGGCTATGATCTTGGCGCTCTCGCTCATGCCGGCCCGATGCTGTACGGAGCCGCTGATGCCGATCGCGATGTACAGGCGCGGGCGGACAGTGACCCCGGTTTGTCCGACCTGATGATCGTGGGCGATCCAGCCGGCGTCCACCGCCGCGCGCGAGGCGCCGACCGAGGCCCCGATGGTCTCGGCGAGCTGGTAGACCAGCTTGAAGTTCTCCTTGCTGCCCACGCCATAGCCGCCCGAGACGATGATCTGCGCCGCCTTCAGGTTGAGCTTGCTCTCCTGGCGATGCCGCTCGATCAGCTTCACCGTCAGGTCCTCGGGGCTCAGACTCACCGCCACCGGGGTGACCTTGCCCTTGCGTCCGGTCTCGGGTTTGGCGAGGGCCATGACTCCCTCTCGCACGGTGACCATCTGCGGATCCTGCCAACTGTTGACGATGGTAGCGATGATGTTGCCACCGAAGGCCGGGCGGATCTGCATGAGCTTGTTCTTGAGCACCTGCTTGGTGCCCTTGTCCTCGAATTCGTCGATGCGCAGGGCGGTGCAGTCGGCCGTCAGACCCGCCTGCAGGCAGGAGGCCACGCGGGGCGCCAGCGAGCGGCCCACATGCGTCGCGCCAAAGGCGAAGATGTTGGGCCGGTGCTGCTCGACCAACCCCACCACGATCTTCTGATAGGGCACCGCCGAGAAATGCAGCAGGGCCGGGTCGTCGGCCGCGAACACATTGTCGCAGCCGTAGGCATGCAAGCTTGAGAAGAGCTCAGGTTTGAGGCCGGAACCCAGGACGACGCCCTCGGTCTTAACGCCGAGTTGGTGGGCCAGTTCACGGCCTTTACACACCAACTCCAGGCTGACCTCGGCGATCCGGCCACCATCCTGCTCGATGTAAACCCAGACATTACCGATCTTCGCATTGCTCATGGTCGGAAAAACCCCCGTCAGCTCAGGATGTGGTCCGCAATCAGCTCATGCACCAGCGCGTTGATGCCGACGTCGGTCGCCGGGATCTCTTTGTAGCCGCCGCTGGTCAAGACGACGTTCTCGATCTGCTTAACCTTGGTCGGGGACCCGGCCAGCCCAAAGTGCTCCGCCCCGGCGTCAAGATCATCGGCGCTCCACTCGTGAATCCAGAGGCGCTTGCCGCGCAGGACCTCTTCCTCAGCCGCGAGCTGATTGGCATCCTCGTACACCCGGTTGCCATAGCGCCCGGCGAGCTCCGTCCGCGTCACCGCCTTCTTGTATTGCATCAGGCGTTTAGCGCCGACCGGGCGCGGCGTGTTGGCCGACGCCACCACCGTCAGCAATACGGGCAACCGTGCCTCGACCACCTCATGGCCGCCATCGATCTGGCTGCGCACGCGGATGGTCCCATCCTTGATCCAGGACACCGATTCGGTGTAGGTGACCTGCGCCAAACCGAGTTTCTCGGCGAGTTGGGGCCCCACCTGAGCCGTATCGCCGTCGATGGCCTGGCGGCCACAGATGATCAGGTCGACCGAGCCGAGCTTGCGCGCCGCACAGGCGAGCGCATAGCTGGTGGCCAGGGTATCCGCTCCCGCAAAGCGCCGATCGGTCAACAGGATGGCCTCGTCGGCCCCCATATACAACGCCTGGCGCAGGATGTTGGCCGCCGTCGGCGGACCCATGGTGCATACGACCACTTTGCCGCCGAAGCGGTCCCGCAACTCCAGGGCCATCTCGAGGCCGTTCAGGTCTTCCGGGTTAAAGATGGCAGGCAGCGCCGCCCGGTTGACAGTACCGTCTTCCTTCATCGCCTGGCCGGTGATGTTGGCGGTGTCCGGCACCTGTTTGGCGAAGACGAGAATGGTCAGGCTCACATGCGTGCTCCTTGTTGTTCGTGACCCCTGAAGCCCGGCGCGGACGGTTCCCTTCCCGAAACGCAAACCGGGCTCCGTGGCGACGCCGCCTGAAACGGCGAAGGCGCCGACAGAAATCAAACGAGGGAGCCTGCGTTGCTCCCTCTGCCAGGCACCCCGTCGCAAAGCGAAGGCCGCCCCGATTACAAGCCGGGTAACATGAACTCCATCAGGCAATTGTCAACCGCGAGAGCAAAGGCGGGGCGCAGGTCAGTTCCGGAGGGGTTTGCTGGGGCGAGAACCGCAGCAGGTCGAATGACCCAGGTCGAATGAAGAATGGTAGAATCACCTGTCGGCGCAGCGCAATTCTCTGGCCGCTCTGTCCGGCACCAGCCGGGGATCCTGCCTGTATGAGACTTGCAGCAACCTCGTAGAACACCAGGCGCGTCCCATTCCGCCCCGGAGTCCGCCGCGGCGGCCACGCAGGGCCGCCCTCCAGGCGGTTCGCCGCGTTCCGGGCGAACCGGAACGGAACCGCGGCTAACCCTGGAGCCCTCGATGCCAAGGACCCGCCGGGGCCTGGTTCGCGGTATCCCCCGTCCGCAAGACCGCCGTCTGCAAGACCCCGAGACGGCGGAAGCCCCGGCAAGGCCCACCGGCGTCAAGCTAATCGGTGGGGGTGCAAAGCTGTGTCAAGCCACAGCAGTCCAAAGCTTGGCCTGTCGGCCGGCGCGGTCTGGGACTGAGTTCGGGCGGCGCCCG
>CAILKC010000815.1 GCA_903834675.1 uncultured Victivallales bacterium
CCGCTGCCGTCAAGTCCGGAACCGGCATAACTCGCCCTCGGCGGACTCCTGCCACTCGTGGTTAGCCGTGGTCCGTGAAGACCGAACCCGGCCATGGCCTGATGCCCCGACCGGGAATGCGCGGGCCTCCAGAGAGGATACCACCAGGAAAAGTTCCCGCACGGTAACATTCCGATTGGCAGCGCCAGGCCTTGGTGTAATATTCCCGCTCGGTAACCATGAAGCTCAGAACCACAGAACAGCTTGGGACTGCGGTCCGCGTCCGACGCCGGGATCTCGGGGTCTCGCAGAAGGATCTGGCCATGGCCTGCGGCACCGGCTTGCGGTTCATCGTCGACGTGGAGAAGGGCAAGCCAACCTGCCAGAGCGGCAAGGTGTTACAGGTGCTGCAAACGCTGGGGATTGACCTCGATATCGGGTGGCCCGGCGGCGCCAAGCCGGGGGACGACAAGCCATGAAGCGGCTTAGCGTCTACCTGAACGGCGAGGCCGTTGGCACGCTCACCCAGGACGCCAGTGGGCTGCTTGGATTCCACTGAGGACCTCTGCCACAAGGTACTGGGTGGGCTGGAAGATCCCGCTGTACGAGGCGCAGCCCAAAACGGGGCCATGCTTGTGCGGGTGGCCGGGATCATCGAGAAGCGCGCCTCGGCGCTGCTGCAGCGCCTGACCTGACCCTGGCGTCAACTCCGAATAAGAAGCAGGCATCATGACGACGCGTGCATACATCGTTCGGCCGGCAGTGTTCGCGCCTGTCGTTCTTTCAGTAGCTACCGTCGTCCATGCCGTTCAGGATTCATGGTGGTTTTTGGCGGCGCTACCTTTTATCTGGCTCGGTTCAGTTTGTGCGCAGCCGAATCTGAATCTCGCCAACGGTTGCTTGGCTTACTTGGCCATGATGGTCGGCGTCGCAGTGGCGGCGTTGCACAGACCGCTCGGTATCGCGATATTGGCAGGAGCGATTTCTGGTTTTTATGCTTCAGCTATTGAGAAGTGGATACGGATGCGTCCAGCACCTGATGCCTAACCATGCGCTGCCGCGAACCCGGCCATCGCGTCCAGGCTGCAATCGAAGCGTCTCGTGGGCCGGGTCGCTGAGCTTGAGTCGGTGGACTCACCGTTCTCTTGAGGGTGCCCCCAGCCCAGGGGACTGGCAGCCACGCCGGCCACCACGTCACGTGGTGTTCTGGATCAACTCAGCCAGGAGCGGGCAGGCACCGGCCAGGGTGTTGTCCCGTGGCCAGCGCCGGTCGTGGCCGGCCCAGGTGAAGACCTCGGCCGCTTGGCAGCCGCAGGCTGCCCCCCACTTCAGGGGCTGCGTGCGATGGCCAGCGCGCCGTCGGCGCGGGGTGCATGACATTCTTGTCGGTTCGAGAAGAGAAAGACGATCAGCTCGCCAAGATGCGAAGGAAAGCGGAGATGAGGCCGAAGTGTGTCATCCGTGCCCTCCGGGCCATCCGTGGTTAACCTTCCCGGATTGTCTTCGCTCCAGAAACCCGGATTGACCACGGATGGCGCGGATTCCACGGAGGGTATGGAGGGCGAGTTCCAGCGTTTGGGTTGGGAGCCCCGCGGCCCACTTTCTTCGCAGCCGAGAACCCTGCCAAGACCGCGGCTATAGGCGTCTCTATAATCTGCAGGCGCAATTCCCCTCGGATTTCATCCTTCCGACAATTGGGTCATGCACCCCACCGGCAGGGGCGGGTACAAAGCCCGGAGTCGGGGCAGTATATTCGGTGCGCCGTTCTTTGCGATGTCAAAGCAACCGCGAGGAAACAACATGGTCAGTTCGAAACCTGGTACACGAACGGTGCGGTCGGTGGCGGAGCCCGCACGGCGGCTCCCGGTGTGCGGTTCGTACGACGTGGTCGTGGTTGGGGGTGGTATCGGCGGCATAGCGGCGGCCGTGGCGGCGGCGCGGAACGGCGCGTCCGTCTGCCTGATCGAGAAGGAGAACGCCTTGGGCGGGCTCGCCACGCTGGCCAACGTCATCGTCTACCTGCCACTCTGTGACGGCCTGGGCCACCAGGTCATCGGCGGCCTCGGCGAGGAGTTGCTCAAACTCTCCGTGAAAGACCTGCGCGGTCCGAACCGGGGCATGCGGCTGCAGCCCATTCCCGAGTGCTGGCGGTCGGGCGGCGACCCCGCCGCGCGCCTCAAGGAACGCTATGTGACCTGGTTCAACCCGGCCGACTACATGCTCGACTTGGAAGCACTCATCGTCGCCGAGGGCGTCAAGCTCTACTACGACACGCGCTTCTGCACCATCACCCGCAAGGCGAATCGGGTCGCCGCCGTGATTGTCGAGAATAAGAGCGGCCGCTCGGCCATTCTCTGTAAGACCGTGGTGGACTCGTCCGGCGACGCCGACGTCTGCGCCCTGGCGGGCGAGCCGGTCGACTCGGTCGACACCAACGTCCGCGCCGGCTGGTTCTACTACCTCAGGAACAACGTGGTGTACCTCAACCCACTGACCAAGGAGCCGGACAGGTACTGCCGCCGCAGCCAGAACGGCGGCAGCTTCTACGCCGGCGACAAGGCCGACGACGTCACGGCGCAGACGCTGGACACGCGTCAGCTCCAGCGCGAGTTCCTCGCGGACCTGCGTCGGCAGAATCCGACCGAGGAGATCTACCCGCTGATTCTCACGCTCATTCCCGGGTTCCGCATGACGCGACGCCTGCGCGGCGCGGTTGAGCTCGAGGAGACCGACGAACGGCGCTGGTTCGACGACACCGTCGGCATGACCGGCGACTGGCGCACGAACGGCCCGATCTACTACCTGCCCCTGCGCTGCCTGGCCGGCGTGCGGAATGCGAACCTGATCACCGCCGGACGTTGTATCTCGTCGGGCCGAACCGCCTGGGACATGGCCCGCGTCATCCCGACCTGCGCTGTGACCGGCGAGGCCGCCGGCACCGCGGCGGCCATGGCTGCCGCGCGGACGTCTGGCCGGATCATGGACCTGAATATCCCCGACCTCCAGGCCCAGCTCCGGCGTCAGAACGTCATCATCGACCGCGTGTTCGCCAAGCCGTAGGGCCAAAGCCGCGCCGACGCGAGCAGGTTGTCTCCAGGGCGCGGGCGAGTATGGTTCCCCGGCAAACCCACATGGGAATCCCAGACCACAGACCCGAAGGCGCCCCTGGGCGCTGTGACCGATACCTCCCGGCGCTCCAACGCGAGCTGAACCGGGAACTCATCCGGAGGTTCCGGCGCCTGACGAGTCCCACGTTGCGCCTGCCGCCCGGACCACGCCAGGAGCTCGCCGCCCTCCTGGTCGAGTTCGCCGAGGACCTCCACTGCAACCTCGGTATCTTCACCCAGAGATACCGGCCGGTGTTAGGGCGAGACGCAGCTTGCATGGGGAGTTTCTTCGACCACCGGGCGGACGATCTGGTCAACCAACTCATCGGGATCGTCTTCAGGCAGAATATGAAGAGCATGGAGGTATACTACCACTGGCTGAGCGCGAAGTACGTCGCGGCGTTCGGGAAGCTCCACCAGCCTTTGGTAGACACCCTGTTCCGCTACAACCAGAGGGATCGCAAGGGCGCCTACATCGCCGACCTGCTCGCGGGCCGGGCGTAGGCCCGCAGCGCCGTGGTGCCTGGCTCGGTGCCTAGCCCAGCCGAAGGAGGTCGTCCATGTCCGCCAGCCCCCCCATCCTGCACGAGAAGCTGCCCCTGATCGAGGTCAGGGACGCGCACGTGCTGGCGCAGGTGCTTGCCGACCCCATCGCCGCGACGCACATTGCCGCGCGCCTCTCGGATCGGGTCGCGGCGGTCAGGCCGGGCCGGCTGGAGGCCTTGGCCGAACGCCTGCGCAAGCTGGGGCACTTGCCGCGGACCGGTGCTGGTCATTAGGAGGGGCACGGCGCGACCATGTCCACCGACGATCACTTCGACCCGTATCTCTATGCCATCCGCGCTGCTGAACTGAAGCGCATGGCGAGGTTCTGGGGTGCGCCCCGCGGCGCGCTGCCCAGAGAGGCGGCGATGGCCGTCATCCGGGCCGGCCTGGCGGACCCGCGGCGCGTGGCCGGGGTCCTCGCCAGCCTGGGGCCTTTCGAACGGACCGTCCTGGCCCTGCTTCGGTCTATGGGCGGTGAGCTGGACGCGGCGGCGCTGGCCCTGGCGGTGCGGGCCGCAGGCTGCCGCGCTTCGACCCTGCCGCACGTCTTGCGCGAGTCGCCGGCGCAGTGGCTGCAATCCCTGGCCGACGACGGCCTGCTGCTGACCCGCAGGGAGTATGAGCCGCATCGCGTCTCGGACTACTACTCGTATTCGCAGTCGACCGTCATCTTCGCGGACGAACGCCTCCTGAGACCGTCGTTGCGCCCGGAACTGGTGCCATTGCCCCTGGACCCCGTGCCAGCGCCTGCGCTGGCCAGCGCGCGGCGGCCGCAGAGCGTCCTACTCGACCTCATGTCGGTGCTCCAGGCCATCGTCGATGTGGGGGGGTTGCGCCTGAACCGGCGCGGGGCGTTCTACCTCCCGGAGCTGAAGAGGGTCGGCAAGTTGCTCGGCTGGCCGACGGTGCTGGACGTCGATGGCTTGCCCTTCCCAGAACTGGTGCGTGCGGTCGTCATGGCTCTGAGCCGTAGCGGGCTGCTGACCCTGGCCCAAGAGCGGCTTGTCCCGGCCGAGTCCATCGCGCAGTTCAGCCTGCGGCCTGCGCACGAATCGGTGACCGCGATGCTGCGCGGGTTCATCACGGCCGGAGATTGGTGGGAGTGGCCGACGGAAACCGGCGGCTGGTCGAGCTACAGGGCCCCGAACTATGTACAAGCGCGAGGCGCCCTGTGGGGAGCCCTCCTGGCCCTTCCCGAGGCGGGTGGCGCCTTCTTCTCCGTGCGGGCGCTGAGCCACGAGCTGCGCGAACGCATTGGCGAGTGGGTCTCCTTGGACTACCGGACTTCCCGGCCCTCTGGCTACAGGCTCTCGGTAGACGAGGCTAAACTCGCCGAGGCCAAGTGGTGGGCCAGTCTCAAGGAGAGCTGGGCGGGACACGAGCAACTCTGGCTGCAGAGCGCGTTCCGCACCTGGCTGTACTGGCTGGGGTTGGTGGAGCTAGGCCTTGAGGACGGGGCCGTGACCGCCTTCCGCCTGACGGAGCTCGGGAAGACCGTGCTGCTGCGGCAGCCCCCGGCGGCAGTCCCCGCCGACGACGTGCAGGCGGCCGCCGGGCCGGTCTGGGTCGTGCAGCCGGACTTTGAGGTCACCGTCTACCTGGAGCACGCCAGGCCCCGGCAACTGGCGTTGCTGGAATGCTGGGCCGAACGCCAGAAGGCGCAGCGCCATGTGGTTCAGTACCGGCTCACGCGGCAATCGGTGTACCAGGGGCTCGAGGCCGGCCATCCTCTGGCCGAGCTGCTGGCCGAGCTGCTGGCCGGCAATGGCCGCGAGTTGCCCCAGAACGTCGCTACGGAGCTGCAGGGCTGGGCCGCCCTGCGCGAGCAGATTACGCTGCACCCCGGGGCCCGCCTGCTGGAGTTCGCCAGCGAGGCCGAACGCCAGGCGACGTTGGCCGCCGTCGCTCTCGACGGCGAGCCGGTCGGGGAGCGTTTCCTGCGGCTGCGTGCCGTCGCGGACGCCGCCGCAGCGAAGTTGCCGCTGATGGTGCAGCAGCGTTTCCGTTACGACCAGCCGCTTCCTGCCTGTCTGAGTGTCAGCGCGCGCGGCGCCCTTCGCCTCACCACCGCGCACACCGACCTGCTGCTGCGCTCCGAGATCGAGGTCTGGGCCACGCCCAAGGGGCCGACGGGGTGGCAGTTGACGGCGGCGAGCGTTGGCAGAGCCGTCGGCGCGGGCCACCAGGTAGACGACCTTCTCGCCCTGCTAGAGATGCGTCTGGTCGAGCCACTGCCGTCCGCATTGCGCCTGGCGCTCCGCGCCTGGGCGGGCGAGCCCCAGGGGGTCTCGCTGACCCGCGTGGTGGTGCTGCGCTGTCCGCATCGCGAGGTGCTCGACGCCATCGTCCAGGATCCGGACGTCAAGAGCCTCATCCAGACCCGCCTGGGGCCGACGGCGGTGCTGGTGAACTCCAGCCGACTGCCCGAACTGCGCAAGATCCTGCGTTGGGCCGGCCTGACGGCCGAGGAGTGAGCGCCGTCAGCCCCGAAACTCCTCGCCGTCGCGGATCTGATAGCTATAGCCCTGTTCGCAGAGGAAGAGCTGGCGGCGCAGGGCGAACTCCTGCTCGACCGTATCGCGGCTGACGAGGGTGTAGAAGTGCGCCTGGTTGCGTCCCGGTTTCGGGCGCAGGATGCGGCCCAGGCGCTGGGCCTCCTCCTGGCGCGACCCGAAAGTGCCCGAGATCTGGATCGCCACCGCCGCATCCGGCAGGTCAACCGCGAAGTTTGCCACCTTGCTGACCGCCAGCACGGGGATGCGGCCCGCCTTGAACCCGTCGAAGAGCTTGTCGCGCTGTCGTTGCGCCGTGGTACCGGTCAGGGAGGGTACCCCAAGGCGACTGGCGATCTCGTTGACCTGGTCCACATACATCCCGATGATCAGGGTCGGTTCGTCCGGGTGCAGCGCCAGAAGCCGCTCGACCAGCGCGGTCTTGGCCGGATTCTCGGAGGCGACCCGGAACTTCTGGCGCGCGTCGGACACAGCGTAGGGCAGGCGCAGTTCGGCGGGCAACGGCAAGCGCACTTCGGTGCAGACTGCCTTGGCGATCCAGCCCTCGCCCTCGAGTACCTTCCAAGGCACATCCGCCTTCTTGGGGCCGATGAGGGCAAAGACGTCCTCCTCCCGGCCGTCTTCGCGCACCAGCGTGGCGGTGAGCCCGAGACGGCGGCGGGCCTGGAGTGTGGCCGTTACCTGGAAGACCGGGGCAGGGAGCAGATGCACCTCGTCGTAGATGATCAGACCCCAGTTGCGCTGGTCGAACAGCTCCAGGTGTGCGAACTCCGCAGTCATGCTCGGACGCCAGGTGAGGATGTTGTAGGTGGCGATGGTCACGGGCCGGATGTCCTTGGAGACGCCGCTGTACTCGCCGATCTGATCCTCGTGGAGGCTCGTCTTGTCCAGCAGTTCATCACGCCACTGACGGCTGGCCGTCACGCCCGTCGTGAGCACCAGCGTGGATGCCTGGACCGCGCTCATGCAGCCGATTCCCACAATCGTCTTGCCGGCGCCGCAGGGCAGGACAATCACGCCCGAACCGCCACGGTCACTGCCGTCGGCGTGGAACGCTCGGGCCGCCTCCTGCTGGTAGTGCCGCAGGGCAAACGGGGTGCCTCGCCGGGTGGTTTCGCGCAGCGCCAGCGGCAGTGCATCGCCCTCGGTGTAGCCCGCCAGGTCCTCCGCCGGGAAGCCGATCTTGACGAGGGCCTGCTTGAGTCGACCACGATCGGCCGGGCCGACCCGGAACGTCAGCGCCGACAGCCTCTCCCCCAGGAATGGCGCCACCTCGCGCCGCCGCGATACCTCCTCGGCGAGCGCCGCGTCCGCCGCCGTGAACAGCAGCCCCTCCGCGTCGCGCGTCAGGCGCAGTCTGCCATAGCGCGACCCATAGTCCCGGATCTGCACCGTGACGTGCTCCGGCACCGGGTACTTGGCGAACTCGCGCAAGGCCTCGACGATGCTCTCGGCCCGCACCCCCGCGGCACAGGCGTTCCAGATCGACAAGGGCGTAATGCGATAGGTGTGGATATGCTCCGGCGACTTGACGAGTTCGGCGAAACCGACCAGCCGGTCCCGCGCCTCGGCATAGCGGGGGCTGGCCACCTCGACCAGAATCGTATGGTCACCCTGCACGATCAACGGATTGGCGGACGTAGTGACAGCCATCAGCAATGGACCCCGACGGTGAGTCTTTGGGCGGAACCCCGGACTGTAAAGCCGTCGGCGGGAGCTGCAAGCCAGCGGCGGTCTTGCCGACGGCGGATACCGCGAACCCGCCCGGGACGGGCTTGGCATCGCGGGCTCCAGGGCCGGAGGGGATACCGCGAACCCGCCCGGAACGGGCTGGGCATCGCGGGCTCCAGGGTTAGCCGCGGTTCCATTCCGGTTCGCCCGGAACGTGGCGGACCGCCTGGAGGTCGGCGGTCCGCACCGGCTCTGCCGGGGCTTCCGCCGTCTCTGGGTCTTGCCGACGGCGGTCTTGCCGACGGCGGATACCGCGAACCCGCCCGGTCCCGCTGCTGGCGATCGGGTTACCGGTAGACGCCGTACTTGAGGCAGAGACGGTGGTAGAATTCGTAGGATTCGGGCGGGACGTCGCCGGAGATCGAGGCCGCGCCCAGGACCAAGCCGCCGTCCCGCCCCATCTCCAGCAGCGGCCGCACGTGCGCCTCGATCTCGCGCTGGCTGCCGCACGGCAGGATGCGGGTGTTGCAGACGCCGCCGATGAGCAGGACCTTCTTGCCGTACTTCGCGCGCAGTCTAACCGCGTCCAGGCCGCAGCGCGGCTCCAGCGGGTTGAATGCCTCGAAGCCCGCCGCAACCAGCAGGTCCAGCACCGGTAGGATGTTCCCGTCGCTGTGGAAGTAGACGTGCTTGCAGCCCGCGGCCTTGACCGTCTCGATCAGCCGCTGGTAGCGTGGCGCGAAGTAGCGCTCGAACATGGCCGGCGAGAACATGGGCCCGTGGTTGCTGGCCAGGTCGTCGCACACCAGCAGGCCGTTGTCCAGGGTTCCCGTGTGCCGCAGGGTCTCGATGGACATGCGGGTCAGGTGGTCGGCAACCTTGTCGAACAAGGCCTCGCAGAACGCCTCGTCCAAGGCCATGTCCATCAGCAGGGCGCCCTCGCCGCGCAGAAAGTGGCTGCGGATGTAGATGCCGCCCGACTTCGCCATCACGAAGCGCCCCACTCGCTGGTGCCGCGCCATCTGCCCCGGCAGCGCGGCGAAGCGGCTGGGCTCGGTCACAGGGTCAAACTCGAGCCGGTCCAACTCCGCCGGATTCTCGAGGACCGCCCCGACCTGGTGAATGAAGTAGGTCTGGCTCCGGTACACCCTCTTGATGACACCCCAGCCGTCGACCCAGGTCTCGCTCTCGTTGTCCTCAGAGAGCTTTCGCACCCGGCTGGGCATGAAGGACTCATCGCCCACCACCTCCGTGATGTCGATGCCGTAGTCGTCCATGGGGTCCACCCTGGCGTCGAACCCCTTGTAGCGGCGCCAGGCGTCGGGGAAGTCGCCGATGAAGTAGTCGCAGCGCGGAATGCGGTCCGGGGTGCGGAACTCGAGGGCGGCGAAGAAGCGCTCTTTAGAGGTCACAGTGTTACACCCGTCCCAGGGAGAACCCGTAGGCTGTTACGCTGTTAGGCAGTCCAGGCAGTCCAGGCAGTCCAGGCAGTCCAGGCAGTCCAGGCGGTTAGGCCAGAACCGTGAGCCGCGAATCCGGAAACGCAACCTGCCCTGATGCAGAACCTAACCGCCCACAGCCCAAACCCCTGCCTCCTCCACTCTGCACGGGCATGAGGTTGACTCGTGCCTGCCCCCATTGCATCCCTCTGCCCCGGAACCATATTCCCGTTCTCGTTGCGCCCGTCGAGCGGCAGACGCTGCTGTCCTCCTCGGGGTACCGCGATCCGCTACTCAGGTACAACCGCGTATCCTGCCCCAACGGGGCTGCGTACCCAAGCCCAGGGTTGGCCGCGGCGTCGGCCTACCCTGGGTGAGCAAGGCAGCAAACCCAGTCTACCCCGACGGGGTTGGGTCAGGGTGCCAAGACGCAACCCCGTTGGGGCAGGGAAATGCACCTGAGCTGTAACCTGAGTAGTTAGGGAGTTGGCGTCTGTCAATGTACCGCGAACCTGCCCGGAACGGGCTTGGCATCGCGGGCTCCAGGGAGGCAA
>CAILKC010000816.1 GCA_903834675.1 uncultured Victivallales bacterium
CACTCCACCGACCTGATCTGGAACCTCGACGCGCAGGGCGTGTTCACCTATGTTTCCCCGTCGTGGGAGCGCGTCCTCGGCTACCCGGTCGCGGCGATGATCGGCGCCGCATTCCAGCCGCTGATCCATCCGGATGACCTCCCCGCCTGCCTGGACTACCTCGCGGCCATGGTCCGGGACTGCCAGCCGAAGCCCAGCCCCGAGTACCGGGTCCGCCATGCCGACGGCTCCTGGCATTGGCACGCGGCCAACGCCATGCCGGTGTTGAATACCGACGGCTGTTTCGTCTCGATGGTCGGCGTGTCGCGCGATATCACCCAGCAGCGAGAGGCAAAAGAGGAGCGCGAACGGCTCCTGCGGACCCGCACGGAACTGTGGCAGGAAGCCACCCAGGCCGCCCTCTCGGCCGGCCAAGAAGAGGAACGACGCATCGGCCAGGAACTGCACGATACCCTCTGCCAGGACCTCATCGGCCTCGCCCGCCAGGCCACGGCCATCGCGGATGCCGGCGCCGCCGGCACGCCGCCAGACTCCCACGCGCTGGTCA
Source organism: uncultured Victivallales bacterium (assembly GCA_903834675.1). Next base: position 548 of record CAILKC010000816.1, read on the forward strand.
GGGACCTGCGCTGGTTGTCGGAACAGGCCATGGCCGCCGCTCGCCGCGCCCGCGACCTCTCCCATGTGCTGGCGATTCCCGCGCCGGACAGTGGCATCCCCTTGGATGAGGCCCTGGACGGACAGCTTCACCCCCTGGAACGACTGTATGGCCTCGTCTGCGAACTGTCGCTCGACCAGGCCTGGCTTGACCTGCCACCAGAACCCGCCGGACACCTCATCCGCATCGTCCGCGAGGCGGTTGTCAATGCCGCCCGCCACGCCCAGGCCAGGCGCGTCTGGGTCGACGGCCTGCGCCAGGAAAACGGGGCGGTCCTCTCGATTTCCAGCGACGGCATCCCCGTCGCCGACCCCGCAACCTGGCAGGCCGGACTCGGCCTGCGCCAGATGCGTATGCGCGCCGGCCTGCTCAACGCCACCCTGACCTTCCGTCGCGCCGACCGCGGCGCGGTGGTGGAGCTGCATCTGCCCAACCGGTCGAAGCGCACGAAGGAACCGTCCCATGTCCCCTAGGCCGGCAACGAGTCACCTTTCGCCAGCTGCCGTGCACCCCACCGCCCCGGTGATCCGCGTCCTCCTGGTGGATGATCATCCCGTCATGCGCGCCGGCTTGCGCGCCGCCATCGAGCGCCAGCCCGATCTGCGCGTCGTCGGCGAAGCCGCCGGCTGGCGCCTCGCCCTGAGTCAGGCGCGCACGCTGACCCCCGATGTGATCGTGCTCGATCTCAATCTCGCCGACGGCTCCGGCTGGAGCCTCCTGGAGCAACTGCGGGCGCTGGGCCAGCTCCCCCCCACCCTGGTCCTGTCGGTCTGCGACGAGGCTGTTTACGCCCGCCGCCTCTTCGGCGCTGGCGCCCGCGGTTACCTGATGAAGGAAGAGCCCCTCGAGCGCATCGTACAGGCCATCCGCGAGGTCCATGCCGGATGCCTGGTGGCCAGCGCGGCCCTGACCCAGATCCTGGTCGCCGAGGCCCTCAGGGTCTCCGACCCGCCCGGAGCTGCCGACCCCCCGGCTGCGGGGCAGGCCCTGAGTGACCGCGAACTCCAGGTCTTCGGCCTGCTGTCCCGGAACCTCTCGGGCAAGGAGGTGGCAGAGCACCTCGGGGTCAGCCAGAAAACCGTGTCCACCTACAAGACCCGGCTGATGAGCAAACTGGGCCTGCGCACCACTCCGGAACTGATCGCCCGTTACCGCGAACTCGATCCTGGCGCCGCCGGGTCGGTCCCCTCACGCACGGAATCCTACACCCCGCCCGGCGTGTAGGCCCGTCCTACGCCAAGAGTCAGAAGCACCCCTGTAGCGCAACTCCTCAGGGCGGCATTATTCTTTTGGCCTGTGCAATAAGAGGGTCCGTCTGAAGCGCTGAAGGCGCGCTGCCATACCAGCCCAGGGCAACGCCCTGGGAATGGAATGGTGATGGGTTTGAGCCCTGTAGGGGCGAGCCATCTACCCTACCTTCGCACCGAGGTCGCATGGTCCGCCCCTTCAGGGCTCAATCTTCGCTGTGGACGGGTACCCATGGCGCTGCCCTGGGCTG
>CAILKC010000817.1 GCA_903834675.1 uncultured Victivallales bacterium
CCCACCCGTAGCGTTCGTCGTGGGCTATCTGATAGCGCTCCAGAAAGACGCGGAATTCTTCCTGAAACGAGACGCGCCGGTGGTGTTTGACCTGACCTTCGATATACCGCACAACCGCATCGGCGTGCGACGGGCTAACCGAAAATGCACTGGATACCCGGAACCAGGCAAGGGATTCGATCCTTGGTGCTGAAGATCAGATGCACCAGAACCCGGGACCGTGAGTGTGGCATGACGTGGCTTCCGCTATCGCGACCCTTCAGGCCGCACCAACCATGCCCCCATCATACCCAGGCCGCTGGCCTGGGCTGAGGGATGCCGGCCCTTTGGGCCTCGGAACCAACGGCGCAATAGCCCCCGCGATGCTTCTCATCGGGGCTTCTGAGGCCTTACCTCCAGCAGAGCCTCCAGCTGGCGGGGCAGCGGCTGGGGGGGTATGCTTGTGGCGGCGGAACTTCGCCTGAGCACGGGTGTTTGAGTAGGCGCCAAACAGGGAGCAACACGACATGGGTAAGGCATTGATTGGGGCTCAGTTGTACACCGTCCGCGAGGCCTGCAAGACGGCGGCCGACATCGCCCGGAGCTGCGCCAGGATCAAGGCGATGGGCTACGACGGCGTGCAGGCCTCGGGCATCGGCGCCATCGAACCGGCGGAATTCAAGCGCATCCTCGTCGGCGAAGGCCTGGCCTGTGCCGCCACGCACGTCGGCCTGGAACGCCTGGAAACCGAAGCGGCAAAGGTGATCGAGGAACACCGCCTCTGGGGCTGCAAGTACACCGCCATCGGCGGCTACTTCCCCAAGGAGGAATGGACCCTGGCTCTCTGGCAGGGGTTCGTCAAGCGCTTCAACGCCGCTGCCCTCGCCTTCAAGGGCAGCGGGGTGAGCATCGGTTACCACAATCACAGCCATGAGCTGGCGCCGGCGGGCGGCATTCGGCCGCAGGATTTGCTCATCGAGACGCTGGACCCGGCCGTCTGGATCGAGATCGACACGTACTGGATTGCCCACGGTGGCTCCGACCCCGCCGCCTACATCGACAAGGTGGCCGGGCGCATCCCGTGCGTCCACTTCAAGGACATGACGATCACGTCCAAGCGTGAGCACAAGATGACCGAGATCGGCGATGGCAACCTGAACTGGCCACGCATCATCCAGTCCTGCCGCAAGGCCGGGGTTGAGTGGTATCTGGTCGAGCGTGACAGCGGCGACCTGGACCCCTTCGACAGCCTCAAGCGCAGTCTCGAGAACATGCGCGGCCCACTTGGGCTCTGAGGCTGACGGCAGGACGGAGACGGCCTCCGGGGCTGAGCGCCGACCTCAGAACAGGTAGGTCAGGTGCGTAACGCCCCGGAAGGTCCTGCCGGCCAGAGGGTACAGCACGAGCTGGTCGCGGCAGCGGAGGTGTTGCCAGTCCGCGGCGTCGGTGGCTGGCAGGGCCAACTCCAATTCCGAGTTAAGCGCATTGGAGCCCGCGGCCAGCCGCACCGTGGCTGCCGACAGGGTTGTCGGCGTGAGATCGTAGGCCACGCGCTCCAGCAAGGCATTGGTGCCGAGGGGCATGGGGCCGTACCAGAGCGAGTGCTTCCCCGGGAAAAGGTCCTGCCGACGCGCGGGCTCGGCCCGCAACGCCAGCGCGAAACGCAGCGCTAGCCGGTGCTCACCGGCGCCCTGCACCGTCACCGTCAACTCGTTCCCCGCGCCGGGCAAAGGCAGTGCCCGGCCATCCCATTCGGCCGCCCGTAACGGCGAGTGACTCGGCAGCGCGACGTGCAGCACCTGTGGCGTCGCGTCGGGAAGAGAGATCTCGATCTGCGTCTCACCTGGGAAGGGGTAGCCATCCGCGGTCTGGCGCAGGCGCAGCACCCCGCCGGCTTGGCGGAACTCGGCCTCGGCGCCAATGATGAGGTTGACCCGTACGCCGTCGGCAACGCGGCCGAAGGCATGCCGGGCGATCTCGCTGAGGCCGAAGGCGCCATGCATCGAGCAACACCAGAATGCCTCGATGTAGCGTCCGACCGAGCCTGCCTTGCGGGCGCCGACCGGCGCCAGGAAGCCATGCCAGGCGCCGAAGCCGCCATTGGGGGCCTGGTTCATATAGAACTGGCCATAGATAGCGCGCTCTGCCGTATCCAGCCAGCGGCGCTCGCCGGTGGCCTGGTACAGCCTGAGGTTCACCAGCACCCAATCCACCTCCGAACAGCCCTCGTCCGTCTGCGGAGTGGCGAACGATTCGGGGACGCCCCAGGTATCCAGCATACCGTCGGTGAAGATGCGGTCGCACTCGCGCTTCGCCTTCTCCAGCAGCCAGGCCTGGCCGGTCAGCTCATACCAATCCAGCAGGCCGCGCACGGTGGAGAGGAAGTGATGGCTATGAATCTCCGAATCAAAGCCCTTGACGGCGGCGGCGATGGTGAGGGCGCCCTGTTCGAGGCGCGGGTCGGGCGCGACGGCCTGCAGCGCCGCCAGTCCATCGAGGCAGTGGGTGAAGTTGGAGAAGATCAGGGCATAGGATCCCAGGCTGGTCTGCCGCGCGATCTCCTCGGGACGAACCCAGTCGGGAATGACCTTCAGATACCACTCCGCCAGCCGCTGCGCGGCCCGCAGCACCCGCGCCTCGCCGGTCAGCGCGTAGAGGCGCGGCAGAGCCAGCATCATCCAGGCGGTTCCCGAGGCCTGAGAGCGGTCGCAGGCGCCTACGGGAATCGGCGGGCCAAAGTGCCCATCCTCAGCCTGCGATACCAGCACGGTCTCGAGGACCTGGCGAGCTTTCAACGGCAGTTCGCCGCTGTTTGCCGCGAGCGAGGCCCAGGCGTTGAGGTACCGACCGCTGACATCGGCGTACCAGGTCCACTCATGACCGGTATACCAATCGTGGAAGGGGGTCGGGTCGTAGGCGAAGGTGATGTCGCTGGTGATCCACTCGGGCCGATAGATATCGTCGAGCAACAAGCGCTCGGCGCAGCGCCTGGTCCGGCAGGCGAGTTCGCCCAGTGGGCGTACGCCGCGGTCTTCAGGCAGGCTGTAGAACCAGTTCGTGCTCATGGGCTCTCCTCCTCATGGTGTCTGGGCCTGGTGGAATGATGCGCCTGCGGCGCGGTATCGGTGCTGGTTTCCCCTGCGAGTACGTGGCCTGGGTGCCTCGCCTCACAGCCCGCGGAGTGATCGGCTCACGCACGGCAGGCAGTGTTCATGAACCGGTCAGGCCAAAACGTAACGGCGACTCGTACGGCTGCAAGAGGTGTCCGGGAAGCCGCGTTGCAGTTTCATTCGACCTGTGCAATAAGGAAGTCCGCCTGGAGCGCTGAAGGCGCGCGGCCATACCAGCCCAGGGCAACGCCCTGGGAATAGGATAGTTATGGGTTTGAGCCCTGTAGGGGCGAGCTATCTGCCCTCGGTTCGCGCTGAGG
>CAILKC010000818.1 GCA_903834675.1 uncultured Victivallales bacterium
GAGATTGCGCAGCAGCTTGACGAACTGAAGCGCTGGCAGAACGTGACCATCGGTCGCGAGGGCCGGGTCATGGAGCTGAAGCGCGAGGTCAATGCGCTGGCGACACGGTTGGGCGAAGCGCCGCGCTATGCCAGCGTGCTGACTCCCTGACCCCGGCCCGGCGGGCTGGACCACCCGAAGATCGCCGTCAGGTCTCATACCGTCAGCAATGGCACAGGCGCCAATCCAAAGCGGTGTCGCGGTCGCCGTCGGCGACCTTGCCACGCGCACATAGTATGGGCGTGCGGCAGAGGGCCGCGGACGCGGCCCGTCGACGCCGCTTTCACTGCCGGCGGGACGACGGCGGTCGTGTCTTGAAACAGCCCTGGGCGGCCCCGCCTTTGGGCTTGGGTTTCAGGCAAGCGGCGGTATATTCCAGGCCTTTGTTCCGCAGGGTTCGCCGCCCTCCCTGGTGGGGGTGCTGTTGGTCACACGGGCGCAAGTGGATAAGGAATCGGCATGGCGACGCTGTTGTTGCTGGGTGATGAGGCGCTGGCCCAGGGAGCGCTGGACGCTGGTTTGAGCGGCTGCTATGCCTATCCGGGGACGCCTTCCACCGAGATCATGGAGTACCTCCAGGCTTCCGCCGAAGCGGCCCAACGCCGGGTGCATCGGCAATGGTCCGCCAATGAGAAGTGCGCCATGGAAGAGGCTATCGGCATGTCCTACGCCGGCCGGCGGGCCATGGTGTGCATGAAGCACGTGGGGCTGAACGTGGCGGCGGACGGCTTCATCAACGCCGCGATCACCGGGACCCATGGCGGGCTGCTGGTGGTGGTCGCTGACGACCCGGGGATGCATTCGAGCCAGAACGAACAGGACTCGCGCTTCTACGGCCAGTTCGCCATGGTGCCCTGCCTGGAGCCGGCCAATCAGCAGGAGGCCTATGACATGGCCCGCTCGGCGCTGGACCTGTCAGAGGCGACGCAGACGCCCGTACTGCTGCGGCTGACCACCCGCCTGGCGCACTCGCGGGCCGACCTCCAGTCCGCGCCGCGGCGGGAGGAGAACCCGATGGCCTTGCCGGCGCAGCGGCAGCGGTTTGTGCTGCTGCCCGCCATCGCGCGGGCCAACTATGACCGCCTGGTGGCGCGCCAGGGGGATTTCGTCGCGCTTAGCGAGGCCTCCCCGTACAACCGCTTGATCGAGGGGCGCGACACCACCCTCGGCATCATCGCCTGCGGCATCGCTTTCAACTACCTCATGGAGAACTTCGGCTCTGAGGCCGCTTGCCCGTACCCGGTCCTCAAGCTGTCGCAGTACCCCATTCCCAAGCGTTTGTTGAGACAACTGTTAGAGCGTTGCGAGCGGGTGCTGGTACTCGAGGAAGGCGCGCCGCTGGTGGAGCAGATGCTGCACGGTCCACTCGGGCCGCTGGAGACTGTTCGCGGGCGGCTGACGGGTCACTTGCCGCGCGTCGGCGAGCTGAATCCGGCCCTGGTGGCCGCCGCTCTGGGCCTGCCGACGGCGCCGGCCGCGGCGGTTGCGCCGCTGCTGCGCCAACGCCCGCCGCGACTGTGCGACGGCTGCCCTCACATCTTCTCATACAAGGCCCTCATGGAGGTCATGGCCGAGGCGGGGGCTGGGCGCGTGTTTGGCGACATCGGCTGCTACACCCTGGGTGCTCTGCCGCCGTTTACGGCCATCGACACGTGCGTCGACATGGGTGCCTCGATTAGCATGGCCAAGGGTGCGGCGGACGCCGGCCTGGCGCCCACCGTGGCCGTGATCGGCGATTCTACCTTCACCCACTCCGGCCTCACGCCTCTGCTGGACGCGATCTGGGAAAACAGCAACCTCACGGTCTTCATCCTCGACAACGACACCACCGGCATGACCGGGGGGCAGGACTCGGTCGGCATGGGTAAGATCGAGCAGATCTGCCTGGGCCTGGGCGTGCCCCGCGAGCACCTGCGCCTCATCGTCCCCCTGCCCAAGAACCACGAGGAAAACGTGCGCATCCTGCGCGCCGAGATCCTCGACCACGTCGGCGTCTCAGTGGTCATCGCCCAGCGCGAGTGCATCCAGACTCGGCGCCACAAACCGCAAGGATCCTGAGAGGCGCTGAAGGCGGAAAAGCGAGCTGCATGAAGAACGACATCATCCTGGCGGGAGTCGGCGGGCAGGGCATCCTGACCATCGCCACCATCGTCGGCCAGACGGCCGTCAGCCGCGGTCTGCACGTCAAACAGAGCGAGGTGCATGGCATGGCCCAGCGCGGCGGGGCCGTGGTGGCGCATCTGCGCTTGTCCTCGGAGTTGATCTACTCCGACCTCATTACCGCTGGCGGCGCCGACGTCGTGCTCTCGGTCGAGCCCATGGAGGCCCTGCGGCAAGCCCATAACCTGCGCCCCGGTGGCGTCCTGCTGGCCAATACGGAAGCGGTCAAGAATATCGCCGACTACCCCGCCGAGGCAGCGCTGCTCGAACCCTTACGCAGCCTGCCCCACAGCCTGGTGCTCGATGCCGGCGCCATGGCCAAGGCGTGTGGTTCGGCCAAGGCTATGAACATGGTCATGCTCGGCGCCCTGAGCCCCTTCCTGGACCTGCCTGAAGAGGCCCTGACCGAGACCATCCGGCAGGCTTTCGCACGCAAGGGCGACGAGGTGGTCACCGTCAACCTCCGGGCCTTTGCCGCCGGCCGCGCCGCCGCGGCGGCGGTCTTGTGAGGCCCGATCTGGAGGCGCTGCAGATGGATGTGCTTAAGACCGTCGATCAGGTCTTCCGAACCGCCTTCGGGGCGGCGCCCGAGGTCATGACACGGGCCCCCGGACGCCTGGAAATCCTGGGCAATCACACGGACTACAACGAGGGGACCGTGCTGAGCGTCGCCGTCGACCGTGCCACCTTCGTGGCCGCCGGGGGCTCGGGCAGCACGCGCTGCCGGGTGTTGGACGCGGTCAACCGGACCGAGTGCGGCTTTGACCTGGCGGCCCTGGGGGAGCCCCGCAGGGGCGACTGGGCCAACTACATCAAGGGACTGGTGGTGGAGTTAGGCAAGCGCGGCGTGCGCCTGCCGGGCTTCCACGCCGTCCTGGGCAGCACGGTGCCGATGTCGGCGGGCATGAGCAGCTCTGCGGCCCTGGAGATGTCGATGCTGCTGGCGCTGTTGCGGCTGGCCCGGCGCGAATTGGACTGGCGTGAACTGGCCAAGATCGGCCAGGCTTGCGAGAATCTCTACGTCGGCGCCAAGACCGGGCTGCTCGACCAGTTCAGCTCCCTCAAAGGCAAGGAAGGACACTTGGTCTACAGCGATTTTCGCTCCCTCGAGGTGCGGAACGTGCCGCTGCCCGCCGGCACGGCCCTGGTGGTGGCCAACAGCATGGTCAAACACAACCTGACCCATGAGTACAACGAGCGCCGTGAGGCCTGCGAGACGGCGGTGCGGATTCTGCGCCCGCGCTACCCGACCATCACCGCCCTGCGGGATGTCTCGCTGCCGCAGCTCCAGGCCGCGCAAGCGGACCTGGACCCGGTGGTCTACCGCCGCGCCCTGCACGTGGTCGGCGAGATCACCCGCGTCGAGGCCGGCGTCAAAGCCCTGCAAGCCGGCGAACTGACGCGCTTTGGCGACCTCATGTTCGAATCGCAGCACAGCTCGACCCACTATTTTGAGAACAGCGCCGCGGGGCTGGACCTGCTGGTGGCACTGGGCCGGAAGCTGCCAGGGGCCATCGGCGCCCGCCTCAGCGGCGGCGGCTTCGGCGGCATCACGGTGCATCTGGTTGAAGCGCCCCAGGCAAGCGCCTACGCCGCCACCCTCGGCCAACGCTACCGAGAACAGACCGGGCTGGTTTCGGACCTCATGATCTGCGCCGCCGCCGCTGGCGCCCAGGTCTACTAGCCACCACCGCCCGGCACAAGAAAGCAGACTGACGCCATGTTCGAGCGACTGACAGACCGTTTCAAGATGGCCTTCCGCGGTCTGGTTGGCCGGGGTCGGCTGACCGAGACCAACATCAGCGACGCCATGAACGAAATCCGGCGGGCGCTGCTGGAGGCCGACGTCAACTACCACGTCGCCAAAGACTTCATCAGCGAGGTCCGCCAGGCCTGCATGGGCGAAGCGGTGATGAAGAGTATCACGCCGGGGCAGCAGGCGGTGAAGATCGTCCATGACCGCCTGGTGGAACTGCTGGGCGAAAGCACCGCGCCCCTCGATCTGGTCGGCAAGCCCGCCGTCATCATGCTCTGCGGCCTGCACGGCTCTGGCAAGACCACCACCGGTGCCAAGCTGGCACTGCTGTTGCGTGACAAAGCCGGCCGGAAGCCCATGCTGGCCGCTTGCGACCTGCAGCGCCCCGCGGCCATTGACCAACTCGAGATTCTCGGCCGCGAACTCGGCGTCCCCGTGCATACCGACCGCCTGGCCAAGGACGTGGCCCAGGTCGCCGTCGACGCCCGCAACCACGCCGTCGAAATGGGCTGCGATGTGCTGCTGCTCGATACCGCGGGCCGCCTCGAGATCGATGCGGAACTGGTCCAGGAACTGGTCGAGGTCAAACGCCGGGCCCAGCCCCAGGAAATCCTGCTGGTGGCCGATGCCGCGCTCGGGCAGGAAGCGGTTTCGGTGGCTCGACATTTCGATGAAGCCTTGGGTATCTCCGGTATCGTGCTGACCAAACTCGACGGCGATGCCCGCGGCGGTGCGGCGCTCTCCATGCGCAAGGTCACCGGCAAACCCATCAAGTTTGTCGGCGTCGGCGAACGCATCCAGGACCTGGAGCCCTTCCACCCCGACCGCATGGCGGGCCGTATCCTGGGCATGGGTGACGTGGTCAGTCTGGTAGAAAAGGCGGCCGAGCAGTACGAGGCCACGGAAGCCGCAGAACTGCAAGAGAAGCTGCGCGAAGCGACCTTCAACTTCGAGGACTTCATCGGGCAACTGGGTAAGATCCGCAAGATGGGCGGCGTCATGTCGCTGATGAAGATGCTGCCCGGTGCCAGCGGCCTGGCGGACGGCATGGATGTTGACGAGGCGGAGTTCGGCCGTATCGAGGGCATCATCAACTCGATGACGCGCCAGGAACGCCGCCAGCCGGAGATTCTCGGGACCAACCGGCGCCAGCGTATCGCCCGCGGCAGCGGCGTCACCCTGGTCGAGGTGAATCAGCTCATCAAGCAGTTCACCATGATGCGCACCGTGATGGCCAAGCTTGGCCGCGGCGGCAACGCTGGTATGCTGAGCGGACTGGGCGGGCTCATGGGCGGCGGGGGCGGACTCGCCGGGCTCATGGGTGGCGGCGGCGGCGGGATGCCGGGGATGGGCGCCATGGGGGGCGGCGCACGGTCAGCCGGCCCCTCGGCAACCAAGGCCAAGAAGGGCCCGCGCAAGAAGCACGTCAGCCCTGCCGCCATGCGCCGTAAACGCGGCCGCTGATGAGGGGCGCTGGCCGCAGGCCGCGGCCGCTCCATTTCCCTGGGGAGGCGCCTGGCCTCAGGCGCGGCGGTGGAGCCCACCGCATCTCCAGCGGGCATCTTGC
>CAILKC010000819.1 GCA_903834675.1 uncultured Victivallales bacterium
CAGGCGATCCGGCGCGTCCCGGCCGGATCGGAATGGGACCCGCGTCGGCAAGTCTCATTCCGGTATGTCCGGCCCCCGCCGGGCGCTCGGCTGAACCCTTAACCCTTAACCCTTAACCCTGAACCCTGAACCCTGAACCCTGAACCCTGAACCCACTGCGCCCCGGCGCCGCCGCCGCGCGCCATCCTGGCCGAACGTGCTACGGTATGGCCTCAGTGCAGGGGGATCCCGGTCTGGGTTCCCAGTGAAACCGAGAAGCATTCGGAGTAGAGGTTGCCCGGTCCGGTCAGGCCGAGGGGTAACGCCGTCAGTCAAGCATCATGGAGGCAGACCATGCACAAGATCGGCGAAGCGGAGATCCGTGCGGTCCGGAAGGTGATCGCAGGCAAGCAGTTCATGCGCTATCGCGGTGGCGAGGGCGGCTACACCGAGAAGTTCGAGCAGGCTCTGTGCGAGAAGATGAAGGTCAAGCATGCGCTGACCGTCAACAGCGGCACGGCGGCCCTGACCTGCGCCGCGGTGGGCCTCGGACTCGGGCCGGGCGATGAGTTCATCGTGCCCGCCTACACCTGGATCGCCACGGCGCTCGGACCGCTGGCCGCCGGCGCGGTGCCGGTCATGGCCGATGTGGATGAGAGCCTGACGCTGGACCCCGCTGACGTCGAGCGCAAGATCACGCCCTACACCAAGGCGATCGTGCCCGTCCACATGGGTAACCTGGTGTGCAACATGGACGCGATCATGGCTCTGGCCGCCAAGCACAACCTGAAGGTCATCGAGGATGCCTGCCAGGCGGTCGGCGCGGTCTACAAGGGTCGGCGCGTCGCCACCATCGGCCACGCAGGCGCGTTCAGCTTCAATATGTTCAAGAACATCACCTGCGCCGAAGGTGGCGCCGTGCTCTCCGATGACGATGAGACCTTCTACCGGGCCACGATCTACCACGATGTCGGCTCGTTCTCCCGCGCCGCGAACGCCGGTATCAACGTGCCCTTCTTTGCCGGGGTAAATTTCCGCGTCAGCGAGATTCAGGGCGCCATGATGGGCGAGCAGCTCAAGCGCCTGGACGGCTTCATCGATGGGCTGCGGAAGCGGCGCGCGCTGGTGGCGGAGATCGTGTCGAAATCAGCCCGTTACCGCGTCAGTCCGCACCACGATCCGGCGAACGCCCTGGCTCTGACGCTGCTCTTCGAGACGGTTGACGCGGCCAAGGCTTTTGCGGCGCAGCACAAGCTGGGTCGGCCGATCGATTCGGGGCTGCACGTCTACACGAACTGGGAGCCGTTGATGAAGCAGCGGACGCACCACCCGAAGCTGAATCCTTTCGCCTGGGCGCACCGTAAGATCGAGTACAGCCACGACATGTGCGCCCGCAGCCTCGACATTATGGCCCGCACCTGCAGCGTCGGCTTTGCCTACAACGCGCCGCTGGCCAAGCTGCGGGACTGGGCGAAGACCCTGGTGTAGGCAGGTCAACGGCGGTCGTGGGCCGACGCTCACGACCGCCAGGTGGGGCGCCCTACTTTACCAGCGTCACCGGGCAGGCGCGCCGAACCTGATCGACGGCGGCCCGCGCTTCGGTATCCCAGGCAAAATCCGGCTGCGCCTCAAGCTGCTTGATGAATTGCTCGACGATCGGCCGGGCGCCGCCAAAGCCGAAGCGGGTGAACAGGTCGAAGTAGATCATCCCGTGCCGGAACCGCACCTGCGGCGGCGCTGCTGGGCAGGCGTCGCGTTGCAGGTAGCGGACGTTGCCATGCGCCTCGACTCGTCGGCGGATCTCCTGTTTCTCTGCCAAGGTCATGGCGGCGAGCCGACGGCCGGCAAAGCAGTTTTCCACGGCGCGTGCCGGGCTGCTGAAGCGGGTCAGAACACAGTCGATCTGCGGATGGCAGAGGATCGCCAGCATGGTCGCCTGACCGGGCGTGTCCGCCACTCCTTCGAAGTCGGCGTGGAAGACGCCCCACTCACGACCGGTCAGACCGTTCAGCGTCGGGAAATTCGCGATGATGCCCATGCCCTTAGCGCGAGCGAAGGGGAGGATTTCCTGGTCCACGGGTTCGACTTGAACCAGGCAGTACGGGAGTTGCACGACATCGAAGGCGTCGGTGTCAATGAGCGCCCGCAGCCGCCGGATGTCAAGGCTCTGGAAGTAGTCGAAACTGAAGGCCAGACGCTTCGCCAAACCGCGCTCGATAGCCTTCCGCCCGCCGTCGATGACCCCGCCCTTCTTGAAGCAGTTATGGAAGCGCTCCTCGTCCCAGCAGCCATGCGGGGCGTAGAGCAGGTCGACGCTGTCGGTCTTCATCCGCTGCAGGCTGGTTTCGAGATCACGCAGGGTTTGGTCGGCGTCCACCGGGTGTGACTTGGTGGCCACGATGAAGTCCCGGCGCCGGTCCGCCAGATGCTTGCCGATCATCTCTTCGCTGGCGCCGTAGGAGGCCGCCGTGTCCAGGAAGTTGCCGCCGCATTGCTGGTACGCATCCGCCGTCACGGCCGTATTGCCCGGGCTGTCCGGCAGGCCGGGCTGGCCCCAGCCCAGCACCGAGACCTCCAGACCGCTCCGACCCAGCACGACCTTCGGCATCTGGGCGGGGAGTTGGTGGGTGCGAACCAGTTCAGCGGTGGTACGGAGTTCCATTACGAAAGCCTTTCGTCAGGGGGTTGTGCGTCGATCCTGGAACCAGCCTAACCCAAGGAGGACATGACCGCCTCCGGTAAGGTCCTTCGCAGAACCTGAACGCATAGCCTTAACTTATTACACTCAAGTAGGTTGAATACGTTTGTATGCGATACGGCAGCGCTTACGTTACTGTCAGGTCAAGAGCGGTTCAACCGCAGTCGCAGGCAATATCCGTTCTGGCCACCGCGGGCGGAAGGTCTCATCCGGGAGTGCATGCAGCCACATGAGTCTCGTCTTTGGCGCCATACTGCCGCACGGGCCTGGCATCGTCGCCGAGGTGGCGGCGGATCCTGCCCTGATGGCCGAGACACGGGCCGCGATGGAAGAGGCCGGACGACGGTTCGCGGCAGCGCGGGTGGACACGGTGATCTTAGCTGATTCTGGCCGGGGCGCTCGAGGCCGTGCCGATGGAGGTGGAACTGCTCTCGTATGCGGTGCCGACCTATTATGGTATGGCCGTTGCAGTCTACGAACCCGCGCTGGCGGCGCGAGACCGGGTTACTCTCTCAGATTGACACAGCGGCCGCGCGAACAAGGGAGACGCACATGTCCCGATGCCGTTCCTGGTGGTTCCGCACGCTCTGCCTCGCCCTGGCCTGCACCGTCACGCTGGGATACGGTTGCGGTTCTGGCGCTCCGCCGGTCAACACCGTGTCGTTTGAGGCGGCGGTGAACCAGTACCTGCGCTCGCAGTCGATGGACATGAAGGCGGGCCGCTTTCGTGCCCTCACGGTGACCGGCGACAGCGCCGTCGCGACGGTGTCGCTGTCCCATGCGGACGGGGCGGCTGGCGTCAGCGTACAGTGGGAGTTCAGCTTTGCGCGCCAGAACGGCGCCTGGGTCGTGTCCTCCTGCCGTCGGCGCTGAGCCGACCTGACGGCCCGCCCCGCGGGCAGGGTCGTAGCGCCCTCAGCCTCGCACAAGCACAAGCAGGATTCGTCGCACTCGCTGAAAGGAAAACGGACAGTCATGCAGAACTTCATCTTCAAGAATCCCACCGAGATACTCTTCGGCAAAGGCATGATCGCAGAGATCGCCAGCCGGGTGCCGACCACGGTGCCCGTGCTTCTGCTCTATGGCGGGGGCTCGATCAGGCGCAATGGCGTCTACGACCAGGTCAAGGCCGCCCTGGCCTCGCACTCACCACTGGTGGAGTTTGGCGGCATCGAACCGAATCCCTTGCACGAGACCTGCATGAAGGCCGTGGCGCTGGGGCGCGAGAAGAGGGTCGGGTTCGTGCTGGCGGTCGGCGGTGGGTCCGTGCTTGACGCGGCCAAGTACATCTGCGCGGCAGCCTGCTACGAAGGGCGCGATCCCTGGGAGATCCTGACCAGCGCCGGCGCTGGGGTCAAGCGCGCCCTACCGCTGGGCACGGTGCTGACCCTGCCCGCCACCGGCTCCGAGTCCAATGGCAACTCGGTCATCTCCAGGCAGGCGACGCAGGAAAAGCTCTTCTTCGGCTCGCCCCTGTCCTTTCCCGTGTTCTCGGTGCTCGATCCCGAGACCACCTATTCGCTGCCGCAGAAGCAGGTCCGTAACGGCATTGTGGACGCCTTTGCGCACGTGATGGAGCAGTACATGACCTACCCCGCCGCGGCGCCGCTGCAGGACCGCCTGGCGGAGGGCGTGATTCACACCCTGCTCGAGATCGGCCCGTTGACCCTGGCCGCGCCGCGGGACTATGACGCCCGCGCCAGCTTCATGTGGTCTGCCACGCTGGCACTGAACACGCTGATCGGCTGCGGCGTGCCGCAGGACTGGGCGACCCACATGATCGGGCACGAACTCACCGCCTTCTACGGGCTCGATCACGCCGAGTCGCTGGCGGTGGTTATGCCTGGCATCTGGACCCACCAGATCCAGCGCAAAGGAGCGAAACTTACCCAACTGGGCCAGCGTCTCTGGGGAGCCACGACGCCCGAGGCGACCATCGCCCGCACCGAGGCCTTCTTCCGCGTGCTCGGCATGCCGACCCGGCTGTCGGAGTACGGGATCCAGGCGGCCGAGGCGGCGGCGAAGGTGCAGAAACGTTTCAGCGAGCGTGGCCAGTTGCTGGGCGAGTACGGCGACCTGACGCCAGCCCACGCCGCCGAGATCCTGAGGCTGCGGGCCTGACGCCAGGACCCGCAGGGCGGACAAGCATGACCGCGGGAGCCACCGTCCATGCGTCGTAGGTCATTGGTGCTGCTGTTCGGAGTCGTGGCCTGCGCCGCGGCGGCGACGCCGCTGGCGCCGACGGTGGCGGGAGTGCAGCAGGCGGCGCCGGTCCTGCGTGATGGCATCGGCCTGGTGCAGGAGGTCGCCAAGATCCCTCTGGACGTCGGCGAGATCTTGTTGCTGCCTATGGGCGTGGTGGAGTGCCTCGCCGCGCCCTTGCCGGGGGTGTCATTCATGAGCGGCCTCCGGCACATCGGCACCGGCCTGCTGGCCCCCTTCTGTCTCGTCCGTGACGTGCTGACGCTCCCCTACGACGTGGCGGTGACCGCGGGTAACCTGAGCAAACACGTCGCGCCCGGATCGTAAGGGAGAAGAGGCGACGGGGCGTGGCTGAGACTTGCAGCAACCTCGTATGACCCCAGGCGCCCTCCAGGCGATCCGGCGAGGCTCTTGCAGAACCCTCGGCTCACCAGCCTCTCGCCTGGAGCCGGCGGTCCGCACCGGCACTGCCGGGGCTGCCGCCGTACATGGGGGTCTTGCAGACGGCGGACACCGCGAACCCGCCCGCAACGGGCGCTGGCATCGCGGGCTCCAGGGCGGCCAGGGGATACCGCGAACCCGCCCGGAACGGGCGCTGGCATCGCGGGCTCCAGGGCGGCCGGGGGATACCGCGAACCCGCCCGGAACGGGCGCTGGCATCGCGGGCTCCAG
>CAILKC010000820.1 GCA_903834675.1 uncultured Victivallales bacterium
TACACTATGCCGTCTGGCCTCCAGCGCTTGACGGCCAGGTTCAGACACCAGGAGAGACGCCCATGACGTTGACCTTCGGCTGTAACACGCTCTACCCTCGCGGGAGGTTGCCCGGCGCGGTCGAGGTTTTCGACCTCGGCGCCCACCGCGAAGCGTTGCGCAACATCCGTGATGCCGGCCTTGACGGCTGCGAATTCTCGCATTTCCAGCACCTGACGCCCGTCGACCAGGAGAAGCTGCGCGAAGTCTGTTCCTGCCTGGGGCTGACCCCTTGGTCGGCGCACTCGTGGCAAGTGCTGCCGGCCGACCCGGAGCAGGTTGACGGCGCGCTTCCGGCGCTGAAGACCAGCATCGAAGGGGCCGCCCGGTTGGGCGTCCGCGTGCTGGTCGTGCATGCGGCTGGCTGCGCCCCGGAGCGCTATCCGCAGCGCGCCGCGGCGCTGGCTCGTTCCCTGGGCTTGTTGTCCCCCCAGGCGCAGTCCGTCGGCCTCACCGTGGCCGTCGAGAACTGTGCCGACCGCCGGGACCTGGAGTTCCTGGCCGAGACGCTGGCGGGGCTTGACCTGCCCGCGGTCGGTTTCAACATCGATACGGGTCATGCCGTCTTGGGCGGGATGAAGCCGGCCGAGGCCATCGGGATCATGGGCAAGCGCCTGGCCACCACGCATCTGCAAGACAACTTCGGCCAGCGCGACGACCACCTGCCACCCGGGCGTGGCACCATCGCCTGGGAGGCGGTCCGCGACGCTCTGCGCCAGGTGGGTTACGGCGGCATGCTGATGGTGGAGATCTCCGACTGCCCACCTGGCCGCGAACCCGAGCCGGTCAAGGACACGCGGGCGGCGGCGGACTACCTCAAGACCCTGTTCGGCGTGCCGCTCAAGCAAGCGTCGGCCTGAGAGTCTGGTCGTGCTTCTGGACCGCCCGCGACCTCCCGGGCAGTGGCAGGGCGGTTTCATTCTCCCGCGCCAGCGCTTGCGGTTCGGGGTCCCGCCTTCATGAGGCGGTCTTAGGGTGGGTGGATTCCGGCTTCCGCCCTGCGGGCGGCCCAGCCTGTGGCTGGAAAGCCGGGACACCGAACCGGGCCGACCTCGCCAGCGGCCATCCAAGACACGCCCGCCGATCTCGAAACAGCCCTGGGGCAGTGGTCGCGGAACGCGGCCGCTTCATTCACTTCAACTGCCTGCGGCGGAGCGGGTTTCAAACACCTGACGGAAGCGCCCGATGCGCTCACGTAGCCAGGCCCAGTCGCGCTGCTGGAGGCGCTCCCGCTCAAACAGCGGTTCGCCGATGCCAAAGCCGTCCGCCCCGGCCTCCAGGAACGCCTCGATATTCTGCAGGCCAATGCCGCCCGTGGGCAGTAGCGGAATGTGTCCCAACGGCGCCTTGATGGCCTTGACGTAGGCCGGCCCCAGGGCCCCGGCCGGAAAGAGCTTGACCAGGGTTGCACCGGCCCGCCACGCCGCCAGCACTTCGGTCGGGGTCAGGGCTCCCGGAAACAGCGCCACGCCGGCGGCACGCCCCACGGACATCATGCCGGCATCGAGCCCGGGGCTGACCAGAAACTGCGCCCCAGCGGCCAAGGCCTGCCGCGCGTCTTCGGCATCCAGCACCGTCCCGGCGCCCACCGCCAGTGCCGTCCCGAGGGCCTGCCGCAGGTTACGGATCTGCTCCAGCGCCCCGGGGCTATTCAGGGTCACCTCGATGGCCGCCAGGCCGGCGGCGGCGGCCACCTGGCCGATCTCGGCGGTCAGTTCCGGCTCAAACCCCCGCAGAATGCCGACCACCGGAAAAGCGGCAAAACGCTCCGACAGAATGGGCTGAGCCGCAGGCTGCATAGGGTCCCGCCTTCCTCTTCATGGTCTCGCTGGCATGAGACACGACCGCGATCTTCGTTCAGGGCTCACGCGAAGCCCGCGCCGTCAGCAGCGTCTGGTGACCCACGGCCGAACACGCCGCCGCCACCGCGGGTGGGACCACGCTCAGCGTACAGCCCAGGTCGAGGCTCTGAATCACGGCGGCGTAAAGAGCGCTGGTCCGCTCCCCGGCGCTGAGCAGCAGGGGCGGCGTGCCCGCCTGCGGGAAGCCGGCGAACTCTGCCCCGATCAGGATGCCGTTCAGGAAGGCATCCGCCGCCGCCGGGGCCAGGCCGTGCAGCAAGGCCGCCGTCCGCACCCGAAACAGCGCCGCCGCCAGCCCCAGGTCGCGTCCCACCGCGACCCCGGCCCGGAGGGCGTCCACGTCCAGGGACGGCGCGGCGCCCGCGGCCGGGGGCAGGCTGTGGCGTAGTACGCTGTACTGTCGCAACAAGGCGTAGAGTTCGCCGGTCATGAAGGTGCGAAAGCCGCAGACCTGCCCGTCGTGCAGGCGGACGTGCTTGCAGTGTGTGCCCGGCAGGATCACCGTGCCCCGGCCGACCGGGAACGCGGCTCGCCAGCCCTCCCAGCCCGCCAGCCCCAGCAGTTCGCACTCCTCGCCGCGCAGCACATCCTCGCCGTCGCTGAGGCCCGAGACCAGGAGGACCTCTCGCCCCCCAGGCAGGCGCGCCACGGCCGTGGTCAGGCCGCTGCCATCCAGAGGCAAGGGCGTGTGGGCGTAGGGCAGCTCGATCCAGCCGTGAGCGCTGGTGACCATACCCGAGGCCACCACCGGGCAGGTCGCCCAGGCGCCATCGGGGTCCAGCGCGGCGATTTCAGCGTCCAGGCAGCGCGCGAACTCCGCCGCCCGCAGCGCTGCGGAGGCTCCGGGGGGCAGCAGGGTCGAACTACCGGCCGCGGAGCGCCGTTCGCCGACGATGCGGCCCGTCTTCCCGTCCACCAGACGCAGTCGGAACGAACTGCTGCCCCAATCGCAACTGATGAAGAGCATCGCCATCTCCCCTATCCGCGGTCCGCCACCGCCAGGTCGACTCTGGCCCGCTTGAAGCGCGCGCGCATCGCCTCCATCCAGACGTAGAAGACGGGGGTGACGTAGAGGGTCAGGAGCTGCGAGAAGAGCAAGCCGCCGACCACTGCCAGCCCCAACGGCCGACGCGCCTCGGCGCCGGCACCATAGCCCAGCGCGATGGGCAGCCCGGCCATGAGCGCGGCGGTCGTGGTCATCATGATCGGCCGGAAACGCACCAGGCAGGCCGACACCATGGCATCCTGTGGCGTCATCCCCTCGTCGCGCTGCGCCGCGATGGCGAAGTCAATCATCATAATGCCGTTCTTCTTGACGATCCCGACCAGCATGATGATGCCGACGAAGGCGTAGAGGGAGAGTTCGACCTTGAACAGGGCCAGGGTCAGGAGCGCCCCCAGTCCGGCAAAGGGCAACGCCGTGAGGATGGTGACCGGGTGAATGAAGCTCTCGTAGAGAATGCCGAGCACGATGTAGATAATGACGATGGTCATGATCAAGAGTGTGCCCATGCCCTGCATGGAGCGCTGGAAGGCTTGGGCGGTGCCCTGGAAGCTGGTGCTGATGGTCGCGGGCGTCTTCGCTCCCACCCGGTCCTCGATGGCCGCCACCGCCTGCCCGAGCGCCGCGCCGGGCTTGAGGTTGAAGGACAGAGTGACTGACGGGAGTTGCCCGGAGTGATTCACCGAGAGCGGACCGGCCTCCGGGTTGATCCGCACCAGCTCACTCAGCGCCACCAGTCGGCCCGTGGCCGAGCGCACGTACAGATAGTTGAGCGAATCGCGGTTGGCCTGGTACTCGGGCAAGAGGTCGAGCATGACCTTGTACTGGTTATCCGGCGCGTAGATGGTGGAGACCTGGCGCGGGCCGAAGGCGCTGTACAAGGCATTCTCGACCTGGGCGGCGGAGACCTTCATGGAGGAGGCCCGGTCACGATCGATGGTGATGTTGAGCTGCGGGTTGGCGATCTGCAGGTCGCTGCTGACGTCCTGGAGTTCCGGCAGCGCCGCGAGCTCGGTCTCGCAGGTTTTGGCGAAGATGTACAAGGCATCGATATCGGAGCCTTGCAGGGTGTACTGGTACTGGCCTTTGCCAGCGCGAGCCCCGATCTGGATGGCTGGCGGGTTCTGCAGGAACACCCGCATCCCCGGGACGGCGGCGAGCTTACCGCGCAGGCCCTGAATCACCTGGTCCGCCGAGAGCTTGCGTTCGCGCCGGGGTTTGAGTCGGATAAAATCGCCACCGGTGTTGTTGCCGCCCATGCGACCGCCGCCGCCAGCGCGGCCCATGAAGGCCTCGATGTTCGGATCCTGCTGGAGGATCTTGTCGACGGCCTCCTGATGCTGCACCAGCGCCGCGAACGAGATGCCCTGCGCCGCCTCGGTCGTGGCGTTGATCCGGCCCCGGTCTTCAATCGGAAGAAAGCCCTTGGGGATGGTCTTGAAGAGGTAAGCCGTCCCCCACAGCACCCCCAGCGAGCCGAGCAGGACCACGCCCCAGTGCCGCACCGTCCCACGCAGGGTGTATTCGTAGAACCGCAGGACAAAGCCGCGACGGACGGCCGCGCCCGGGTGATGTGCGTGGGGTCGCAGGAAGCGGCTGCTAAGCATGGGCACGAGGGTCAACGAGACCACGCCGGAAACCAGCACGGCCACCCCGATGGTCACCGCGAATTCACGGAAGAGCTTACCGACGATCCCGCCCATAAACAGCACCGGGATGAAGACCGCGGCCAGGGAGAGGGTCATGGACAAGATGGTGAAGGCGATTTCGCGCGAACCATCGAGCGAGGCCTGGAACACGGTCTTGCCCTGTTCCGTGTGCCGCCAGATGTTCTCGAGCATGACGATGGCATCGTCCACCACGAAGCCGATGGAGAGGGTCAGCGCCATGAGCGAGAGATTGTCCAGGCTGTACCCCAGCAGGTACATGATGGCAAAGGTGCCGACGATGGAGAGCGGCAGCGTGATGCTGGGGATGATGGTAGCGCGGAGGTTGCGCAGAAACAGGAAGATCACCAGGACCACCAGGCCCAGGGTGAGCAGCATGGTGAACTGCACATCTTCCACCGACGCTTCGATCGATTCCGAGCCGTCGAAGAGCAGGTCCAGGGAGACCGAGGCCGGCAGTTGGCCGCGGAAGGTCGGCAACAAGGCCTTCACCGCCTTGGCCACCGCCACCGTGTTGGTGCCCGGCTGGCGCTGCACGGCCAGGATGATGGCCCGCTGGCGCTGGTCGCGGGTACAGAACCAGGCGGCGACCTTGTCGTTCTCGACACTGTCATCGATGCGGGCCACATCCTCGAGGCGGACCGGGGCCCCATTGCGGTAGGCGATAACGATGGGCCGGTATTCGGCCGCCTTCAGCAATTGGCCTTCGGTCTGGATGGTAAAGGCCTGGAAGCGTCCATCCAGCGCCCCGGTGGGCAGGTTGACGTTGGCGTTTTCGATAGCGGTCTGGACTTCGTCGATGCCGATGCCGCGAGAGGCCAGCGCGCGGGGATCGACATGGATGCGCACCGCGTATTTCTGCGAGCCATAGACCTGCACCTGGGCCACGCCACTGACCGTCGAGATGCGTTGCCCGAGCAGGGTCTGGGCCAGGTTGTCGAGCACCGACAACGGCTGCGTGGGACTGGTGAGCACCAGATAGAGGATGGGCTGGTCGGCGGGATTCGACTTGCTGTAGGTCGGCGGGGTTGGCATGTCCGGCGGCAGTTGACGCAAGGTCTGGGCGATGGCCGCCTGGACGTCCTGCGCGGCGGCATCGATATCCCGGTCCAGGGCAAACTGCAGGGTGATCTGCGTACTGCCCTGCGAACTCGAGGAGGTCATCGAGTCCAGGCCGGAGATGGTGGTGAACTGCTTTTCCAGCGGCGTGGCCACGGCCGACGCCATGGTCTCCGGGCTGGCACCCGGCAGACCGGCCGAGACGGAGATGGTGGGGAAGTCGACCGTCGGCAAATCGCTGACCGGCAGTAGTGGGTAGGCCATCAGCCCGAACAGCAGGATGCCCAGAGTCACCAGGGTGGTCATGACCGGGCGACGGATGAACAGTTCAGAGAGATTCATGGCCGCGCCGCCCCCTCACGTGCCGCCTCCGGCTTCGCCGTTTCGCCCCTCGCCGCCTCCGGCTTCGCCGTTTCGCCCCTCGCCGTCTCGCCGTTTCGCCCCTCTCCCCTCGCCGTCTCGCCCTTCGCCGTTTCGCCGTTTCGTGCCTCTCCCCTCGCCGCCTCTCCCCTCGCCGCCTCCGGCCTGCCGCCCGGGGTGGAGATTTCGACCTTGGCGCCGGGAACTAGCCGTACCTGGCCGTCGGTCACCACGATCTCGCCGGCTTGGAGCCCGCTGCCGATCACCGCCTCGTCGCCCTGCGTGCGCGCCA
>CAILKC010000821.1 GCA_903834675.1 uncultured Victivallales bacterium
AAGGGTGGCGCGGGCGACGCCACCGTGCGCTGGGACAGCCTGAGCGGGCGGGGTGAGGACGGCACGGCGTGGCGCCTGCCCTTGCAGCCCGTGGCCCCGGCCACTGCGGTTCCCGCCATGCTGCCGGCGCTGCGTCCGGGCCTGGAGAAGCAGCTTCTCGAGTGGGACTGGCGCCTGCAAGACGGCATCGGCACGCCGCGTCAGCCCAGCACCTGGCAGGCCGCTACGGCCCGGGTTCTCGAACGCGGCTTGCGGCAGGTCGAGCATCTGCGCCGGCAGAGCCGCGAGGTCAGCCCGTGGGCCGCTCAGGGCGAAGAGTTGCGGGCGGAGCACGGCCGTCTGAGCGCGCTGGCCGAGACCGCGGAGAGTGCCTGGGAAGACCTCTGGCGCCGCACCCATCAGTGGCGGCGCGACCTGCTTCTGCGCGGCGCCTGGGGCGACGTCGGTCCGCTCGTCTTTGTCAAACAGGTTCCCAGCATGTTCAGTCACCAGCTCACGCAGTACTACGGCTCCTGCGCTCGGCCTGGCGGCGGCCTCTGCGTTCTCGATGCCCCCGGCCAGTCGCTGAACGCGCGGGTGCTGGCGCCGGAAGCCCTGCCGCCGGGGAGTTTTCAGCATGTGGATGTCTCGGCTGACGGCAAGCGGCTGCTGTTTGCCTACTGTGAGGCCGGGACGGCGCCGAAGGATCGCGAGAGCAACCTGGACCGTTTCTACCGTCTCTACGAGATGGGCGCCGACGGCAGCGGCCTGCGGCAACTGACCGCGGGCGCATTTGACGACTTTCGGCCGCGCTACCTGCCCGATGGCCGGATTCTCTTCCTGTCGACCCGGCGCGGCGGCTTTCACCGTTGTGGTCGTGGGCCTTGCGCGGTGTATACCCTGGCTCTCGCTGAGGCCGACGGCAGCAACCCCCGGCCGATCTCTTTTCACGAGACCAACGAGTGGGACCCGGTCGTGACGAATGACGGCCGCATCGTCTATACGCGCTGGGATTACGTCGACCGCAGCGCCGTGTACTACCAGCAGCTCTGGAGTGTGCGGCCGGATGGTTCCGACGTACGCATCTTCTACGGCAACAACACCTACAACCCTGTCGGGGTGTGGGAGGCTCAGCCCATTCCCGGCTCGCGTCTGTTGATGGCTACAGCGGCGGCGCACCACGCAATGACGGCGGGTTCGATCATCCGGCTGGATCCCTCGGTAGGGGTCGACGGACCGGACCCAATCACGCGGCTGACGCCGGACGTGCTGTTTCCCGAGAGCGAGGTCCCGGTAGCGCCTACGGGCTGGCGCGGCAGCCTGGGGGTGACCACGCCGCCGGCGCTGCCCGAGGAGCAGGCGCGCTGGCCAGGGCACTGCTATCGGTCGCCGTATCCGCTCTCCGAAACCCTTTTCCTGGCGGCCTACAGCTTCGAGGCGCTGATTGGCGAGCCGTCCATGAACCCGGCCAACATGTTCGGGCTGTACTTGGCGGATGCGTTTGGCAACCGGGAACTGCTGCACCGCGATCTGAATGTCAGCAGTCAGTGGCCGGTGCTGCTACGGGCTCGCCCCGAGCAGGCGCGGCTACCCTCGTTGGCCGAGGCGCGCGCCGGGATGCCGGAGCCGGGCCCGGCCGGTGAACGCGAGGGCATTTTCATGGTGGCTGACGCCTACGAGGCCTATCCGGCCCTGCCGGAGGTGCGCCTCCGGCGGCTGCGGGTGCTGCAGGTCCTGCCCAAGAGTACCTGGCACGCCAACAGCCCGCCTCTCGGGCTGGCCAACGCCTCTCCCGGCAAGCAGGTTCTGGGCACGGTGCCCATTGAGGCCGACGGCTCCGCCTGCTTCCGGGCCCCGGCGGGCGTGGCGCTGGCGTTCCAGGTGCTGGACGAACAGGGGCAGGCCGTACAGACCATGCGCAGCGTCACCTACCTCCAGCCCGGGGAAGCGACGGGCTGCGTCGGCTGCCACGAACCGCGCCTGCAAGCCCCGGCGCCCCGGGCCAATATCCTGGCCATGGGCCGCCCGCCCGCCGTCATCGAGCCCGGTCCTGCCGGCTCGAATCCGCTCAGCTTCCCGCTGCTGGTGCAGCCGGTGCTCGACCGCCAATGCGTGCGCTGTCACTCCGGCGACAAACCCAAGGGCGACGTCGTCCTGACCCCGGAGCCCGAGGGGCCCTACACCCGCGCTTACATGGCACTGGCCAAGCGCGTCCCCTACTCGGCCTGGGGCAGCAACGCCTTCTACCCCAACAACGCCGAACCGCTTGCCGGCCCCGACCACTTCGGCGCCCGTGCCAGCCCGCTGATGAAGAAGCTCCTCGCGGGCCACTCCGAGGTCAAACTCACGGCGGAGGATGTCGCCTGTCTGGTGACCTGGATGGACGCCAACGCCCTCTTCTATGGCACCTTCAACCCCGCCGACCAGGCCCGCCAGCGCAAAGGCGAACTCATCGCCGGCCCAGACTTGCAGTGAGGGTTCCGCGCCTGCGCTCCACCGCGGTTGGCTGGAGATGCGCTGGGCTCCACCGCGGTTTTCTGGAGATGCGGTGGGCTCCACCGCTCGCCTGAGGCCAGGCGTCTCTCCAGAATACCATGGAGATGCGCTGGGCTCCACCGCGGTTGGCTGGAGATGCGCTGGGCTCCACCGCTCGCCTGAGGCCAGGCGTCTCTCCAGAATACCATGGAGATGCGGTGGGCTCCACCGCTCGCCTGAGGCCAGGCGTCTCTCCAGAATACCATGGAGATGCGGTGGGCTCC
>CAILKC010000822.1 GCA_903834675.1 uncultured Victivallales bacterium
GCGGCGTTCGAGGCGCCGGGGCTTGGGGGGCACATCGGGTGCCTCGGGCCGCGCGGCTCACTTCTGTTTGCGGATGAACTGGCGCAGGGCCTTGTCTACCGCGACGCGGTCGAGGGTGTAGGTCTCGACCCGGTTCTCCCGATAGGGTCCGGTGCCGTTCACACATAAATAGTTTTAGATAAGTATGTTAGTGTAATCAAGAACCATTAATGATGGGCTTAGACGATACTTTTGTGGCAGGAAATAGTAGCCAAGCAGAGCAGGCCTTGGCCGCGGCGGCGTTTGAGGCGCGGGGGCTTGGGGGGGCGCATCGGGTGCCTCGGGCCGCGTCGGCTCACTTCTGTTGGCGGATGAACTGGCGCAGGGCCTTGTCCACCGCGACGCGGTCGATGGTGTAGGTCTCGACCCGGTTCTCGCGGTAGTACCAGAGATAGGCCTTGGGGGGAAGGTAATCGAGTCTGGGCGGAGGCGGACGTTCTCCTAGGTTCGCCGTAAAGAGGACTAGGCCAAGGTTCGCATCCCAGCAGTTTGCACGCGGCAGAACGGTGTCAAGCGGCGGGCACGCGTATGCGATGCTTTGGCTCTCGTCCGTGACAGTGTACGGCTGGTCCTCTCTCCAGAACAGAAGCCACAGTCCTCCATTCCATCGACGGGCCTCGAGGCCAATCGCTCCGGCCGGCTTCTGCGTGACGGCCAGGTCGTTTCCAGCCAGGAACAGATCCTCCCTGTGTTGTGAGATCAGGGGCGCAAGTTGGCGGTCGTAGAGGGAGGGGGCGGGGCCGCCGACCCGATGCTTCCGGTAGACTTCATCCACGGACGCCAGTTCCGCGGAGCCCCCGCCCTTGGGGAGTCGGAAGCCGAGCCGGTAGTAGTACCGCGTGGCTGAGCGTGTTTGGTCCCCTGAGCCGATCACGATGTATCTGTAGCGGACCTGCCTGCCCACGACGATGAAGAGCGTACCGTTCTCGAAGAACTTCATGGAATCAGAGAGATTCTCCACGCGCTCGGGCCATGCATAGCCAGCGCAGCCTGACAGGCACAGCAAAGCGAGAGCAAGCATGGAGTGTATCCAGGGTCGGGGAAGTGCCTTCATGCCTTCACGCCTCCTTCAGTACTCGAGTCCCATCACCCCTTCGATAACCGCATGCGGGTCTCCAGGCCAACCAGCGGCACCCAGAGCACCCCAACCATTCGCCCCGTTCTCCACCTCGTGCTCCTCCGGGTGCAGCATGCCTTTCTGCTGTTCAGGATCAAAGAGGTCGCGGAACCGCTCTGCCTCCTTGATGAAATCATAGCTGCGGAGAAGCGGGTGATCGCAGTCCTTCTTGAGGGTCTGTGCCCGAACCATCAGTCTGGCGATCATGAAGCCATTCTGCTGCCTTGGCGCGTTCGGGCGCAGGGCGCAGAGCGTCTGGTATACGTCTCCAACGTATCTCTCGTAGAGGTCCAGGTGCCGACCGATCGCGTCGGGTTCGCTGCCCCCTCTGCCTCGCGTCACCACGGTTGCGCCGTGGCCGATGCCGTTGGGGAAGCAGACCTCCTTGTGCCCCCAGATCGGTACTTGCTCTCCGAAGCGCTCGCCGCCGAAGGTCCTCTCCTCTGTTGTATAACCCGTCACGTAGTCAACCGTCCGCGAGT
Organism: uncultured Victivallales bacterium; assembly: GCA_903834675.1. Next base: position 1,639 of record CAILKC010000822.1, read on the forward strand.
GACTGTAGGCATCTCCAAGCACGTGCAGTAGGACCCCCGTCTCGGCAGTGCTCCGTTCGTTCGCCGGGTCGAGTGCGGCTCGGAGGTCGTCACGCAAGGGCACGGCATCGGCCCCGCTGAGGCAATGGAGTCGGCTCTGAACCTGGGCGCCCCTCTTGTTCTCGCCGTACCGGAGGCCCACCCCAACGGCAACCGCTGAGCCATAGTTCCCGAGGCCTTTGCTGCTCAGCGCGTGAATCGCCTCGTACTTGCCGATCTCATCGGGGGCCTGGGAGTAGGCGGCCAGTTGCAGGGCTTCGCCGAACTCCCAGCCGGCAGCCTGGGCCACGTACAGGACGGTGTAGTAGTGTCCGCCCTCGGCCCACAGCCCCAGCGGATCTATTTGGTTGATGGGGTCGTTTTGGCAGTAGGCGTAGAGGTTGGGGCCGGCCTGTTCCTGGAGAGGGTCGCGACAGAGCCAGCGGCCGAGGTCGGGGGTGTAGTAGCGGTAGCCGAAGTAGAGCAGGCCAGTGTCGCTGTCGAGGTATCTGGAGCTGAAGCCGAAGGGGCAGAGGGGTTCGGCCTGGGCCGGAAGGGGTCCGGCGTCGGCGCGGCTGCGGCTGAGGACACGTCCGAAGGGCTCGTATTCGACGGTTTCGAGCACGGGGTTCCGGGGGTCGGTCGGGTTGGCATCGACCAGGACCGCGATGCTGCCGTTGGCATCGGCGACGGCGAAGCGGCTCGCCGGCCGGGCCTTGGTCGCGCCTTGGGCTTTGGGGAGAGCGCCGGGCACATTCCAGGCGCTGAACGCGACCAGGCCGCCGACGCCTTGGGCGGCGCCGCCGTCGGGCTGACCGGTGCGCAAGCCCTCGAGGTCAAGCCCCCAGAGGTAGCTTCTTTGAAGGCTGAAGGCTGAGGGCTGCAGGCTGAACTCGGCGAGGAGGGTCCAGCCATCGTAGACGAAGACGGTTTCGGAGAAGAGGACCCAGGAACCGGCAGCGCCTGAAGGCGGGACAACGAACCTGAAAACGCGCTTTGCGGTGCGGCGGCCCTGGGCGTCGTAGGTGAAGGTGAGTTTGGGGGTCTGGGCGGTGGGGACTGTGGGCGTGAGGCTGAGCAGGCGGTCGTCGAGGTCCCACTGGTAGAGGCGCAGGCTGTCGGCGGCCAGGCTGCCCTGATCGGCGGCGGTCAGGAGCTCGGTGGCGGCGGGTACGCTGATGTTGGTGGCCGCCTCGGCGATGAGGTCGAGGCCTTTGGCGGTGTCCCAACGTGCGGCGCGGAGGGTGAGCGCAAGGGTGACCGGGCCGCTGCGGTTGTCGACGGGCAGGCGCAGGTGGAAGGCGGCCCCGTCGCGCCCGGCGACGGTGCCGTTGACGGTGACGGTGGCCGCGGGGTCGGCCCAACCGGAGACGTAGACCGCACCAGGGGTGCTGCGGACGCTGTATTGGTTGAGATCGTTGGCGGTATAGCGCTCTTCGCCCACGGTCGTGACGGGATCGATCCTGCCAGCCGTCTTGCGGTTGCCGATCGTGTCGTGATCGTAGGCGAAGTCGCGCCCGGCCAGGACGGCGCCGCTGGCGGGGTTGAGGCAGACGGCGGTGCGGAGCTGGCCCAGCGGGTCGTAGGCGTACTCCCAGCGGCAGGTGACCGGGGCGGTGGCGGCCGGATCGGCC
>CAILKC010000823.1 GCA_903834675.1 uncultured Victivallales bacterium
CCGCAGCGTCTCCGCCACAGACGGCCCCAGGCAGCGCTCGAGGCGGCCCGTGGGGCGTACCGCTGACCGCGCCGGGAGCGCCTCCAGGCCTGGCAATTCCACGACGGCACGGAGAGCCTGATCCCAGGCTGCCACGGAGGCATCGAGGCTGTAGCGAGCTCGCACCAACTGCCGACCGTTCGCCCGCAGAGTCGCGCGCAGTGCCGCGTCGTGGGCCAGCCGCAGCAGTGCCGTCACCGCGCCCGGCGTGTCGCCCACCCTGAAAAGCAGGCTGTTGTGGCCGTCCTGCAAGGCCCCCTCAAGGCCGGAGCCGACATACGCAGAGGAGACGACCGGGACCCCGCTGGCCAGGGCTTCCCAGACCACCAGGGGGCCGGTCTCCCAGACTGAGGTGACGAGCAGGGCGTCGGCCTGGGCATACAGATCGCTGGCCATGCGCCCGCTGGGGACATGCCCCAGGAACTCGACCCGCCCCGCCCGCACGGGGGCCTCGAGGTGAGCGCGGAGCCAGGCCTCTTCCGGTCCCGTGCCGGCGACACGCAACTGCCACGCCAGCCCGGCGGCCTCGAGGCTCTGGACGATCGCAGGCAGGTCTCGCACCCGCTTCTGGTCCTGCTCGAGTCGGCCGCTCCAGGCAATCGTGAAAGGCCGCTGGCCACCACCATCTCCCGTGGCGTCGCGCGTCCCCGGGGCAACCACGCCGCAGGGGGCGTAGAAGACACGCTCGGTCGGCAACCGCCCCACCTCGGTAGCCAGGGCGCAGGCCAGACGGTTGGTCGCCACCACCGCGTCCAGTGCCCCTTGGTAGAGCCGCGCATCCAACAGGAGATCCGCCTGGAGGCCGTGCAGGGCCATCACCGCGGCGGGCGACCAGGAGCGCCGGCGGCGGAGGTGGCCGACCGCGGCGTAGACATCGGGCAAATTCACCGCGACGACAAGATCGGGGCGGCATTCCCAGAGGGCAGCCGTGACGGCCCGCCGACGACCTTCCGGCGTGCAAGTCTCGGTGTGGACGGGGACCCAGCGCTCGCAGGGGTGAGCTGCAAGGTACGCCGCAGGGAGATGGAACCGGGGGCCGGAGACGAGGCCCAGAACGGTCTCCCAGCCGCTCCGCTGGAGCCCCGGCAGCAGATAGTCCAGCCAGACGGCAAGGCCACCCAGAGTGTAGGCGGACGGCGCTACGAACAAGACTTTAGGCACCCGAGGTCCCCGCTTGCTCTATCCCGCCTGGCCGCGGTGCCCGCACCTCGGACTACGCCATCCGACCGGGCTCCGGCGGCATCACGCCGAGGGGTTGCTGCTCGCCCTGCGGCTTTCGATCGCGGCCATCTCCCGGGCCAGGCGCTCCGTCAGGGCGGCGTCCCGGCAGCGGTAATGCGGCCACTCTTCGCCTGCGCTGGCATGCGGCACGCGCCGCCGCAGCAGGCGTCGAATGCGTTCCCACTGCGACTCGCGCAACCCGCACCGGGAACGTCGGCTCAGCGACGCGGGCCGCGGTGAGGGCGGCAGTTCTGGCAAGGCCAGGCAGTCCGTCAAGGCTCTCGACCAGGCCTCGCCAAACCGGGCGGGGCTGTACTTCTCCTGGATGTCCACCGCTGCCTGTCGCGCGAGACGATTCAGACGTACGGGGTCGCAGAACAAAGCGGCAACGAGTTCTGCCGCCCGGGCAGGTTCCCCCACCGGAAACACGAGCCCGTTCGCGCCCTCTCTCACCAGGCCCTCCAGGTGGATTCCGCTGAACGCCGAGGAGACGGGCACGACGCCATGCGCCATGGCTTCGGCGATGGAGAGCCCCCAGCCCTCCGACGAGGAGAAACTGACCAGTACGTCCAGGCACGGATAGAAGTCCTGGTAAAGCTGGGTTCGGGTGAGCCGCCCGAAGCAACGGACACGGCCAGAGTAAGGGGCTGCCATGGCCCGCAGCGCATCCTCCTGGGGACCATCGCCGGCAATCCACAACTCCGCCGTGGTCGAGAGCCGTGCCAAAGCGCCGAAGAAGGGGCCGAGATCGGAGGCACGCTTGCGCGCCTCGTCGTCGAGCCGACCGGCATATCCCACTCGGAAGGGCAAATCATGCGCCTCACGCGCGCGGAAAGGCAACGGCACGGCGTTGGGGAGGTGTCGAATCCGCTCCGGCGGAAAGGCCCCCGCGCCGCTCGACATGGCCTCGAAGCTGAGTCTGCCAACGCACACCGCCAGGTCCACGACGTCGACCTGTTCGAGAAGACTCGCAGCCTGATGCGCGAAATTCCCATGGTTCGTGGCCAGCAGGCGAACCTTCGTCCCGCCGTACCGCAGGCGACGAACCGCCTCGAAGGCGGAGTCCAGACAGGTGAGGATGACGACGTCTGGCCGCAGGCGCCGAAGGGTGCGCTCGATGGCCTGTATCCGGCCCTCCTCGGTCCCCGTCCGGCCGTCCATCCAGCACGTCTTGAGCGCAGGCCGACAGGCCTCGATGCGGCGCGGGTCGTGGAAGTGCCGCCCCCACGCCAGCCCGACCGTCACGTCCCAGCCCCGCAGCGCGAGCTCCTGCGAGAGAGACTCCACCCACGTGCCGACGCCACAGACGACGCTGCACGAGTAGTAGATGACCAGGACTCTGCCCACCTTGGAACCCTCGTGACCGAATGCCCCCACCCCACTGCGGCGCCTGGTCAGGACCGGCCGCGCAGTCGGCGCCACAACGCCTTGAGCGATGGCGGTACGAGCCGGATGTAGACGGTCTTCCAGAGACAGCCCCAGGCGGCGGGCCAGTGCTGCGGCTCATACAGCGCCGCGCGGACGTGGTAGGGAACGGCACGCCAGCACGGCCCGTGCTTCTCCTCCCACTTCGCCAATTCTTTCCAGGCCCGGGCCCAGAGGTGGCGCTTCCGGCCAGCGTTCTCGGGGTATGAGCAGAGGCAACGGTAGTGATCCGTCACCAACGCCTGCTGGTTACCGGACATCGAGGCAGCGTGGCAGCGGTAGTAGTACAGCACCTCCGGGATCCGGGCGAGCTTGAAGTGCTGGTATACGCGGTGGTAGAAGTCGAAGTCGTGACAGCGCCGCCACTGCCGACGGAACGGATCGACCGTAGCCAGAACGGCCCGACGAAACAGCAGACAGCCTGCCAGCGGGCAGTAATCCTCCAGCATCTCCGGGGGACCCGCTTCCCGAACCCCCATGGACCTGCCTTCGCCGTCGATATACTCGCTGTCCGTGAAGACGAAGGCGATGTCGGCATGTGTCTCCAGGAACCGCAGCATGCGCTCGATCGCCGCCGGGAAGTAGAGGTTATCGTCGCTGGTCCAGGTGAGGTACTCCCCCTTCGCCTCGCGCCAGCCACGGTTGACGGTATCGGGGATGCCTTCGTTGTCCTTATGGATGCAGCGGATGCGCGGGTCGCACGCCGCATAACCGTCAATGACCGCGCGGGTGTTGTCTCGGGAACCGTCGTTGACCAGGATCAGCTCCCAGTTCGAGTACGTCTGCGCCAGGAC
>CAILKC010000824.1 GCA_903834675.1 uncultured Victivallales bacterium
CCCGCGAGCGGCATCGAGGTTGTTGTCGGCGTTCAGCAGGTGATTCCCCGCCTTCGCAACCTACTGGCGGGCGATCTCAAGCTCCGCGGACATACACCGTCTTCCCTTCCCGAAGGACCTGCTGGCTCTGGCAGGCGTCTGCCCTGAACCCGCTTGCCTCCCTGGAGCCCGCGCTGCCCAGCCCGTTTCGGGCGGGTTCGCGGTATCCGCCGTCGGCAAGACCCCAGAGACGGCGGAAGCCCCGGCAGGGCCGGTGCGGACCGCCGGCTCCAGTGCGCCTACCACCCGGAAGAAGACACAGCCCTGTATGGGGATCCCCACAGCCGGATGCCCAAACCGCTCAAGAGCGGTCCCCAAACCCTGACGCCTGCACCGAACTGGGCTTGCCGGTCGAGAAAGACGCCCAGGCACGGGGCTACGGCGAAGCCCTGCACCGAGCCGAGTACATCATCAAACTCAAAGGCCCCTGCGACATCGCGGTCGAGCGCCAGAAAGATGGCCGCTGGATGCTCTCGGCAGATCTCTGGCAAGGCCACGTGGAGCGCGAAATCGGCCTTAAGTTCGGTCGGCTACGCCAGTTCGCGCGGCGGGGTGTTGTCCAGCAGGATAAGATTCCTGCCCGTCAGGTCCGCCCCCATGTCGCCGAGAAGGAAGGGAGTGTTCCCAACCGTCACGTTCCGCGGCAGCGGTGCGGTAGCGGGACCCGCTTCGAACCGGCGGGAACCACGGCGCGGCTCAGTTCGACCCGAGGCGCAAACGGCGCGGCATCCGGCGCCGGCGCGCACCCTGCGGAAAGCGGAGTCAGTAGCAGGACGCTGGGGAGCGGGATGCTGTAGTTCGTTGGGAGGTTCCCGTTGGCCTTGGCCCGCTCTTACCCTTTCCCGGCGGGAGGACGTGTCGGGCACTGGCGCTGGCGGCCCGTCAGTACTCGGTTCGCCGGATGACTTCCTGCTGTTCCGCGGGGGACAGGGAGACGAAGTACTCGCTGAAGCCGTACATGCGAACCAGCAGGCTCTTGTATTGCTCGGGACGGAGTCGGGCCTGTTCCAGTTCGTGCCGGCGGAGGAAGGAAAGACCCAGGTGGAGACCGCCCATGTGGAAATAGGTGCGGATCGTGTCGGCGATCCGGGACGGCTCGGCGTCGCCGACAATGCGGACGTTGAGCCCGCCCATGGGGGCGCGGCCCAGGGGCAGTCGCGCCACGCTGCGCAGCAGCGAGGTCAGGCCTTGGCGGTCTTCGCCATAGACGGGCGATTGGTTCTCGCTCAAGGGTTCGCCGGCGAGTCGGCCGTCAGGCGTGGCGGGCAGTTTCGCCCCATAGGCATGGTGCGTATCGAGGGAGTAGAAACCGGCCAGCACCAGGTTGGTACCTCGTGCCGCGGGACCTTCCTCAAGAACGTCGAGGAGGGTCTGTGCGGCTTTCACGCTCCAGGCATCGGCCTCGGCCTGGTCATTGCCGAATCTGGGCAGCCGCGTCAGAATCTCGGCGCGCAGGCTCGCGTGGCCCTGGAAGTTGGCGTCCACAATATCCATGAACTCAGCCAAGGAGAACCGCTTCTGCTGGTAGACCAGTTGGTCGATCGCCGTCAGACTGTCGCCGACGGTGGCGATACTGCCGATATGAATGCCCTCCATCGCTATGGCGGCGCCGTCGACATAGCAGTCGCGGCAGGTGAGCAGACCGTTGTCGATGAGCAGCGATTCGAAGTGAAAGGGCTGTTGCTGGCGGTCATTGGCCTCGATCTGGTTCCGGCGTGCGGCGAGGTCCTGCCGGAAGGCTTCAGCGAACCGGGCGAGGATGTCGTCCATACCGGTAATGCGCCCGTCCAGAGACTTGTGGTGCGCCTGGGCGTCCTGCCCCGGGGGCAGGTTGCCCTGGTGCAGGGCCCG
>CAILKC010000825.1 GCA_903834675.1 uncultured Victivallales bacterium
CATGAGCAGACGGTCTCCTGGTCTCGTGGGTGATGCTTCGAAACCATAAGCCGTCTGCTCACTTCGTCGCCCCCCTGGCGGAACGGTCGGGACCCGCCCGGCGACCGGCGTTCAACTTGCGCGTCTTCCTGAGGTCTGGTCACAGGCGCGGGCAGGAACTGCGGCAGCTCTTGCATGCGACTCCCTTCGGCGAGTGGATGCGGCACCTGGTCGGCTTCAAGGAGGCCAACGCCTGGCGCTACATTGCCTGGTTGGATGTTGATGTGGAAGCGTGACTGGCGCGTCACGTAGCTTCGACAGTCGCCCCCCGCTTTCTTCAGGAAATCCGCCCCGCAACTGGCAACGGTTGCCAGTCGCCGCCTCGTTGCGACCTGTTCGCGGCGGGACCTCGTCTTGTCGTCACCCGTCCCGGCCACCGAAGCCCTCCGGTGGAGGGCACGGGGGGGCCTGGGGCCGCGCGACTTTGGGACTCCTGGCTGCTTCTGGTCCAGTGCGCCCCCTGCGCGCCGTAAATATCGCGGAAAAAACGGCGGCCCCATTCACCCCTGGCGGAGCTCTTCCACGATGGCGCCGCCACGCGCCAGATCTGCGGCGCGCAGTTCGACTATCCTCCACGGTGGGCTGCCATTGCGTAGCCGGTCGCGGATGTACCGGTCACGGCGAAGCACATGTCCGGTGTGGACCGACGCACCGTCGATGTAGATCGCGAGCCGTTGCTCGGTCAGGGCGAAGTCCGCCACGGAGATGAAGCGTTCCCCGTCCACTGGCGCAACGGGGACCTGCTTCTGTGGCTGGAACCCGTGCGCTTCGAAAAGGCGGAGGAACCTCAGCTCCAGGGGCGACCCCACCTCGGCTTGATAGGCCTCTATCCACGGCTGCGGGTCGTCGAGATCCCCAACCATCGGCGGCCGAGGCGACGGCGCTTCCGCAGCCAGCGATTCGAGGAATGGCAGCGCCAGCGGCCAGGACAGCTTCTCATGGAAGCGCTGGTTGGCGTAGGTCTTCAGGCACCGGTAACACGCCGTCTCGCAGTGTTCGTGACGGAGATGCTGGATGGCCCGTCCGGCCACCAGGTGGAGTTCACCTGCAGCCCGTTCCAGGAAGCCCGTGCCGCCAACCGTCGGGTCGATGAAGGTCAGCGACAGATGGCCCAGTGCGCCGTGCGCAGTGGTCTCTGACCACGGTCCCTCCAGGCTGAACTCGATCTCGCTGCCGTCAAGCATGTAGACATGCCGAAGCCCGATGCGCAGCGCGTAGCCCAGCGACAGTGCCCACGACTGGACGTCGGCAACCTCGGCAACAGCCGGCACCGGGATATGCAACCGGAGCGTCTCTGCCCGGGAAGACCAAGCCAGTGCGATGGGCACCGGGGGCGTCCCGCGCCGGGTGCACGCGCGCCGGTGTCCGAACGGATCAGCCTCGCGCTCGTCGGTTCCGCTCGCGGGCTTTCGCCGTGTCTGCTTGCCCTTCGCAGGCGGTGCCGTTAGCATCTGGCCACAGGCGGGACACAGCAGGAAGCCCTTGCCATCACCGTGTAGGCTGAGCACATCGCGCCCCAACTCAGCCTTGGAGGGCGGCAGCCCCTCGTTGAGCCACAGCACCTCCTCTTCGCGCCTCAGAGCAAGGGGCCACTCGCCGGGGGTGTGCCAGCGTCTCACGGTCTCGCCGTCGCGCTGGGGGTAAAGCGTCACGGCGTTACGGGCGGGAATGCGGTCCTCTTCGGCAAGGACAGGCATCTCGTCTGGCTTGGCAAGGAAGCCGCCGAAGGCGTACGCGGGGCACTCCCGACTCACGGCATCGTCACCGCAGCGCGGGCAGCGCGGCCGCTGCACATGGTGACGCAGTCCGCACTTGCGGCAGACACGGTAGCACCACGATGGGCCATCGCTCTGCGGGTTCCACGGCGAGGACTGGTCTACGCCGATGACCCGCCAGCGCTTGGTCCTGGCGTAGACCTGAGCCCCAGGTTGGAACTGCGCCAGGCCATACTGCCGGTTCACCGTGACCGCCTCCTCCTCATGCGGATCTCCCAAGAGGCGGAGCGCCGCGGGTTCGGTCGGGAACTCGTACCCCGGCAGGATGCCGAACTCGGCGAAGCGCCGCATGGGGTAGCCTGCCGCCCGGTCATCGGCCTCGCCGCCTTCGCTGCCACCTTCGCGGGGCAGACCAAGGAGCCGCCGGACGAGCTCCGCAGCATGGGCTGCAGCCTGACCCCGCTGCAGCAGCCGCGCGAAGACATCGACGGTCTGTCGCAGTTCGGTCACCTGCCGGGCGGTCCGGGCCACCACGTCCCGCACCCGTGCCGGCATCTCTGCCGCCAGCCGGGTGAGGGCGTCGGCATCCAGGCGCGCCTCGGCCAATACCGCCTCGCCAAACGCCTCGACGGCCAGCTCGACCGCGGGGGCAAAGCGTGTCCCCACGGCCTCGATGAGTTCCGTCAGAGCCGGTTCGTTGATGCAGCCGTCGGGACCGACGTAGGCCATCATGCGCCCGGCCAGACCCGGCTCGGCAAGGCCGAAGGCGATTGCATGGATGTGCCGGACCAGCACGTCGCGGTTCGCCAGCGCCAACGAGGGAGCCGGGATCTCGCCGGAGATCATCTCGGCCGGGTTGTCGAAGAAGTACTGATCGTGGGGCGTGTTCCTGGCGTAGCCGATCACCAGCCCCACGCGCGAGCGCCGGCCTGCACGTCCCCCACGCTGAGCATAGTTGTCCGGCCGCGGGGGAATGTTGCGCAGGGCAACCGCCTCAAGCCCGCCTACGTCAATACCCATCTCCAGCGTGGGAGAGCACGCCAGCACGTTTGTCGGTGCGGTCGCCGCAGATGCCTTGAAGGATTCCTCTAGCTTGATCCGGTCGTCGTTGGTTACCTGGGCGGTGTGCTCCCCGGCGGACAGCGGCAGCGCCTTTGTGCCCCGCAGCCGCCGCACGATGCGATTGCGCTCCAGTTCCGCCTCCGGCCAAGCCACGGCGCTGCCATGGCAGCGCGGACAGGGCATCCCCAACGCCGCACCCGCGGCCGGCACGAGGCAGACGCCGCAGCGTCGGCGGCTCCCGGCATCGAGCAACTCCAGCCGAACCACATCCGCGTTGGCCTGCAGCATCAGCCGGTGGTCCCGGAAGCCGTACAGATCGACCGCCTTGACGAACGACCGTTGGAGCAGGAAATCGAGCGCCTTGCGCATGTGCTCGCCGGTGGGCTCGACCCCACCCAGCCGCTTCAGCAGGTGCCGGAAGGTACGCTCCAGCTTGGGGCCGGTGCCGCCGGCGCCTTCCCCGCGCCACACATTGCGGAGCTTGATCCCGGCCGGCACTTCCGTGGCGGGCAGGTTCAGCAGGGCCTCGGCGCCGCTCGGCGACACCGGGTAGCCGTGCGGCTGTTTCATACTGCGTTCCCAGTTCGCCGCCTCGATGTAGGCCGGGCAGCTCGTGTGTGCAGGGTGATAGCGCAGCATCTCGCGCGACAGTGCCCCGAGGAACACCATTTCGCCCAGCAGGCAGCGGCAGAGGTGCTCCAATTCGGGCAGACCGATACCCAGCTCGCGGGCCAAGTCCTGTCCCGAGGCCGCCACGCAGTCCCCCAGTTCGTGGTAGATGAGGCCTACAAGCCCCAGGTTTGCCACCGTGGCGCGGTAGCCGGCCGACACCGCGATGTCGTCCAGCAACGGGGCCTCTTCCCAGGCGCGGATGCGTTCCCGCGTCTCCTGCGGTATCCACTGGGTCGCCCTGGGGACGTGCGGATTGTCGTGGTTGTGCACGCCCGCCTCTGCCAGGAGTTCCACGACCCGCTGCAGTGTCAGACTGCGCTCCTGGCCGTAGATGCGAATCAGGTTGCGGCGCATGCGGTCGTAGCGCCCGGCGAACTGGATGAAGCGCGCCTGGTGGGCGGCGTCCTGCCGGCTGTCGCTGAACACCAGGACGCGGCCCTTGCCGTCGAAGTCGGATTCAGTGGCGCTGGCAGCAGTGACCTCCTCCACGATCCCCTCGGTCAGCACCTTCAGAGCGGCAGACGTGCCGAGGGACACAGGCGTGATGACGTTGCGGGTGCCGGCGCGGCCCCCGCAACAGAGACAGACGCGCCGCGATGGCGCCAGGGTTACCTGTAGCGGGTAGTCCGTCCTCGTCTGGCTGAAGGCGAGGGTACTGGGGTCCAGCGACCCCGTGAGCGCCTTGGCCGGCATCCGCGCCGCAGGTGTAGCGGCATGCCGGCCCCGCCGGCTTCGGGTCCCCTCCGCCTCGGTCTCCTCGGGCTCATCTTCTTCGTCGTCGCCCCCCAGCAACTCGCCTCCCAGCCGGCGATGATCGTAGACGACCCACTCCGCATCGCCTTCACCCGCTGGGCCGGAGGTCGCCCGCAAGGTCCCCTCCGCCGGATCACCCACCAAGCGGAGATAATCAGCTCCGCAGTTGCGGCAGAGCATCAGTGGCGCCGTCGGGTAGCCGCAGCCACAGCGCTCCTGTCCCATGGGGTACAGGCGCCCGCACTCCGGGCCGAGGCAGCGATGGAACTGCCAGCCGCCCCGCACGAAGCTGTGTGCCCGGAGGCGCAGCGCGTTCGGAATGGCGTCAGGTAGGGACGCCCCGGCCACGAGCAACGCCTCGACCTCGGAAGCCACCATACCGTCAGGCACATCGCGGCGGTCGGGCACCTCGGCGCGCACCAGGGCCACCAGTGCCGAGAACGGCAGCGGCGCGCCCACCAGCCAACGGTTCACCAGCCAGAGCAGGCGGCAGCGCCGCGCAGCCTCCGTCAGGGGGGTGTCCGTGGGAACTCCCGCCAGGCGACACAGCGCCGTGCGGACACTCTCGGGATTGCCGGGATCCACCGCGGGCACGGCGACCGCCGGGGCTGGGCCGATGGTGGCATCGGTAGGTGGCAGGATATCCTCCAGTTCCTCGCCGACGACCTGGATGTCCGGTTCCTCCGCCCCGGTGAGGCGAGCGAAGAACCCTCGGATAGCCTGGTCGCGGCACTGCCTGGCATTCTCGGCAGTCATCCCAGGCGCCCCACCGCTCTTGATCGTGGCCGACGTGCCCACGGGTACCAGCTTCGGGAAGCGCCGTTGCCGGTCCCCACCGGGCGCACCGGTCCCCCAGTCCTGTCGGGCGCGTGCCAGATGGGCCCGTAACCTCCTGACCAAAAGAGCGATGTTACTGCCGAGGCTGCCGCGATAAGTGTGCACTTCGTCCAGCACCAGGAAGCGGCAGCGGTGGTTGGCGAAGATCGCGTCGCGGTCGCGCGGCCGGACGAGCAGATACTCCAGCATCATGTAGTTGGTGAGCAGGATGTGGGGCGGCCGTCGGCGCAGCTCCTCACGTTGGGCCTGGGTAGTGCCCCGGTCGTACTTCGCCACGGACACGGAGCCCGCGAACCCCGACCCATCGAGGTAGCGCTCGATGCGCTCAAACTGGTCATTGGCCAGCGCGTTCATTGGGTAGATGAGGATCGCCGTCAGGCCTGGCTGACTGAACCGCGTTGCATCCTCAAGCGCATTCTGCAGCACCGGCAATAGGAATGCCTCCGTCTTGCCCGAGCCCGTGCCCGTGCTCACCACCACCGGCCGGGCCGTGGGAGAGAGTAGTTCGACGATGGCCTGGGCCTGGTGGGTGAAGGCGTGGTCATGCTGCCGGGCGCCCTGGCGCCGGGCCCGCTCTTCCATCACCTGGGCCAGCTTCGGGTCCAGCGGTAAGTCGCGCCAGCGGCAGCCAAGCCGGAAGGGCCGGTGCGCCTGGTAGAACGGCTCCTGAGCAAGGAATCGCGGTTCGTCGAGCGCCCGCTCCAGCGCTGCCCGCAACGCCTCATCCTTGGCCCGGAACTCGGTCAGGATGTGGTCCCGGTACTCACCTAGGATGTGCTCCAGCGCCAGGATTGGGTGCAGTGCCATGTGCTTCGCCCCTCTCTACAGCCGACCCACCAGCTCGTCAAGCACCAGCCGACCGGCCGTCTCCACGTCGTACCCTACGTCTGGCCGCAACAGCGGGCCCAGGTCATCGCGGAACAGGCGCTCGCCCAGTTTCCTCTCCAGGTTCTGGCGGAACTCGGCTGCTGATACCGTGCACCCCGATGCCTCCATGAAGCGCCGGAAGCAGGGTATGATCCGCTCCGGGCTGGCACCACCGCGGGTCAGCCCCAACCACAGGTCGAACAGATCGCGGCCCTTGCGGCGCTGGTATAACGCGCGCAGCTTGCTGCCCAGCATCTCATCCAGGGCGTAGGTGGAGACCTCGCACGTGCCCTGGAACCAACGCGACTCCACCGCGAACGGCCGACGCTCCAGCCCCAGCTCCGCGAAGTGCTCACGCGAGTTGATCTCGATCTTCAGGCGCATTGGCTCAGGCGGCGGCCCCTCGGAGGTCATCTTGAAGATCATGGTGACCACGCCAGGACCGAACTCGCGCTTCGGCTTCCCGAGCCACGGCTGCAGGCGGTCGCGCAGCGCATCGAACACCGGCCCGATGGGGCCAGAACTCACCTGTACCAGGTCGATATCCTCCGAGTAGCGCGATGCTGGCGCCAGGTGGAGCTTGTGCAGTGCCGTGCCACCGCGGAACGCCAGTGCCCCGGCCAGCAGCGGCTCCGAGTAGATCTCCACCACCGCCCGGCAGATGATCAGATCCTGCTCGACCATCGCGCGTCCGGACCATGGGGCCAGTGCCTCCCACTCCTCGATGAAATGCAGAGGTATCACGACAGGTCACCCTCCACCGTCGTGTTCACCCATAGGTTCCAGCGCCGATCTCGCGGGCAGTCGCGCGTCAGGACGCCAGGCTGTAGACGCGCCGGCAACGGTGCCTGCCGGGCACACCACCCGGCCAGGAGTCCGGCCTTGTTCGCGAAGCGCGTTTGTTCGAGCAGCCACCCGAGCCGCTGGGCGTAGGCGAGGTTACCGTCCGCCTCGGCAGCCTGGACCAGCATCCGTGGACGGATCACTTCGCCCATCTCCTGGAGCACAGTTAAAATGTGGTTGAGTTCACCCACCCGGGGCGCATAACGGAGGAGATCAATGGCCGTGGCTTCCGGCGTCGACAGGGGTAGGTAGCCTGAGGGCACCTTCAGCGCCTGCGTGGACGTCCCGGCTACGCTCTTCTTGTAGAGGAACTGTATCCGTTGGCCGGCAACTCGGACGGCCCGCAACTGACGCTCGGCGACGACCTGGAACACCATCGCCCGCTGGTGGGTGGCCCCGTGGTACGTTGCGGCCGTCAGCCCGCCGATGTAGTAGCGCACGCCCAGGTGCTTCATCAGGTCGTCGATAAACCATTCCGGCGGCGTGATGCCGGCGTGGAAATGGTCGAGCGGCACGATGGCGTGGAAGTCACCGCGAATCCGCACCAGTCGGCGCGAGCGCGCCAGGCGTTGTGCCGCCTTGCGGAAGGCGTTGGCGCTGATGCCGAGCGCCTGCATCGCGTCCGGCCGGATCAGGGTGTACCGTCCCCGCTTCTGGAGGCTGTCTACCAGTTCCGCGAGCGTCTTCTCTGGTCCGGGCGATGGCATGGGCAGAGCGACCTATGCTGCAATTTGCATAAAAAGCCCCAATGAGACCTGTTATGCATAGTATGACTTAACCTACTCGCGGTGCAAGACGACCGCCGTTCCCCACAGTGTCCCGGCACGCGATGGCCACGACCTCTGTGGCGCACCCACCTCGCCGCATGACCGGTGGACGGAAGGCATGGAATGGTGCATGGTCGCTCAAGACGTTAGACGACGCACCCGTGCGGGTCTCGGCCCGTGTCCCGTGCCAGTGCGTCCGCGCGGCCGCCGTGCACGGCTCCCCTGCCTACCCTCGCAGTCTCGCCGGTCGGAGCTTCCAGAAACGGCCTGGAAGAAGGCCGCAAGCCTTACCGTCACAGCGAAGATCGTGCCGCTGAGGGTGTCCCCGGCGACGTCCTGTACCTGCTGCGCATGGCGCAGCGACCATCGGTAGATGCTGTCGTGGTCATTTGCCTCCACCGCACAACACAGGTCCCCAAAGGTGGCCGCCGAATCGGGAAGGATCCGCGCGCCCACCCGGGCGCAGACCCCAATGCACCTGCGGACTTTCGCTGGGGCGGGTTGTTCCAGGACGAAGTACCAGTCGAAGCGGTATACCACGTCGAGAAAGGGCTGGATGATCTTCTCATCCCCTGAGTCCGCCATGCCGCACAACGTGTCAACCGACCCATTCCCACAGAGAGCTCTGGCGACTGCCTGCCACCTCTCGCCCGACCCTAGAGACATGTCCAGTAACTTGCGGCTCGCACCGGCATCCAGTCCGGGGTTCACCAGCGTCGGTCGCTGACGCAGCAGATCAGCCACGATGGCATACCGGCAGATCGCCCGCACTACCGTGGTAGTTCCCCGCCGGGCGCGGAAATCGCTGTACGCCAGCTCCAGATCATTCCTGTCTCCAGGTACCGCGGCGCCAGCGCTCCCGTGCGCGTGGACGGAACGTACCGCGTAAAGACCGTCGACCCATTTGCGGAAGGCTGGCGATTCGTCCCCAAGCATGACCGAGAGTCGGTCATAGAGCCTGTTGTGAAGCTTTCCTGCAAATGGGTCGATGTTAAGGGAAGCCTCGAGACAGGAGCAGTAGGAGGTGCAGTCGCTCTCCCATGGGTGAGTGAAGCTGTCCGCGAACTGGGCACTGAAGAAGTGATGGACCGCCGTGACGATTCTGTGGCCCGGCTCCTCAAGGAACACCCTGAGCAAAGCCGCGCAGGCGGGATCTTTCTGGTCGGTACGGGCTGGGCTGCTACGGCTACCCCGCACCGCGAGTGGGGGATGAAGGCGCAAGCTGCTGTTGTCCTCTATGTGGTAGCCCTTCTTGGTCCATAGGCGTACTGCCGAATCCGCCCCGTGCGCCTCGAATACAAGGAACTTGAACGCTTCTGCCGGGCGGCCCGGATTGGGGGGGAGAGACAGGCTGGACATCGGACGTTCGCAGGCAAAGTACAACACCGCGGCAAGCCGGGGCGCATTGACCTTCAGCCACTCCTCATCCTCGGACACGACGATGGATCCCCGCGCTTCCGGGCCAATGCGTTGCCGGGGACGGTCGGGGAACCTGCGGAATATGCTCAGCCATGCCGGTCGCGGGATGCCCACATGCCTGCGCCATTCAGACCCACTATCGGGGGTCCATACTCCCCGCCCCACCGTCATGCCCGCCTGACGCATGTCCATCTGGAGATAGGGGAACCAGCAGACCATCATGGCAGTGCATCTCCTTCCCGAACCCCATTCCGGCTCTACGCCCGAGCATTGAACACCAGGCGCGGCTTGGTGCGCCCCGACCGTTCTGTCATGCCACCGCGATAGTCGGCATGGTGAACGTGAAAGTGAACTCATCGACGCTCGGTGCGCCGGTGGCACGGCGCTCAACGGTGATGTCGCCCTCGTGCTGGCGGGCCACCAGTTTCGCTATGTAGAGCCCGAAGCCCTGTCCCGTCCCATCGTTCTTACCACGGACTCCCTTGCCGAAGAGGTGCGGGAGTTCACCCACGTTCTCGGCGCGGTTCGTCACACGGACCTCGCAGAGGGCACTCAGGTCGCGGACCTCCACTGAGACGGAGCCTCCCGGCAAGGAGTACTTCACTGCATTCTCGATCAGGACGGTCGCGATGATCGGAAACGTCTTGTCGCAGACCAGCGCCCAGGGTGAATCTCCGTGCATATTCAGGCGGACGTTCTTCTTCTCTGCCAGGACCTCATGGATGTGGACCGCTTTGTGGAACAGCTTGTACACCTCGCTACGTGTGCGCCGGTCCATACTGGCGATGCTCTCATTCGCAAGCAGCTCAAGGATCTCAAACTGACCAGCCATCAAGCCAGCCGATCTCTCGATGCGCCTTAGGGAATCGCGGATGTTACCCTCGATCCCTTCGGCGTCGGACACCAGCCTTTCCGCCTCCTGGCGGATGGTCCTGTTACACTTCCGGATCTCGTGGAGCGCCGAGAGGTATTTCGCGACCTCCTCGTGGACCGCGTGGTCGCAGAGCGTGCCAAGCTGGGAGATCCTCGCGATTGCGCGCTCGATGTCTGCGCGAGGGAGCTTTGTCTCAGGGTGCTGCTTGGCCCGGTGGCGCGCGGCTTCGGTGCTGCTCCTCGGCCAGGGCACGACACACGTAAGGGCGAACGGGTGCCCTTGCACGGAGAACCGGAAGGCGGTGAACCCGCATGGACACTCCTTGGCTACCCCGTCCGGCAACCCGCACAACGATATGTAGAACTCGCGGCAGGCCTCGCACTTCGCGTATCGCGCGCGGCAGTAGGCGGGGGCGGGCACAAATAGGCCGTCCGATGGTGGCGCCGCGTTCTGCAGATCCACATGAGGTAGCGGGGAAACGATGGACACAATGTCTTTCATGTCACGGCCCCATGAACTTTGTAACCGTCAGACGGATCAGCAACTCTACCAGTTTGCCCACCAGGGTGTCCCGAACCGAGCACCCGACGACTTTCGCCATACCGCCCAAGATGCTTCCCGGATCCCTCTTGCGGATAGACCTTACGAGGAGGGCTGTAAGGTGCCCCTTCTGCGCCTCGGGAATGCGGCCTGCGACTAACGCGGCCCGCCACAACCGCTCCAGATCAAGGGCCTCCCGCAGAGACTGCTCGACCTTTTCCAGGGATTCCTGTACCCCCGCATCCTTGCTCAGGGTTCCATCGGTTAGCCGGTAGAAGTCAGACTGCTCTGCGCTCAGGCTCTTCGACGTGTAGGCAAGCACGTATACGGCCGGGTTCACCTCCTTCATCCGCTTAAGGAGGTCGAGGCCCTGGTTCTTCCCGAATCGCTTGCCGACGCCCGCGTAGTCCAGTATGACCAGATGGTATATGCCCTTCTCGATCTTTGCGGTGTCATCGCCGGCAGCGTCGTGATCAACGGCGTAGCCCTCGCGGGCCAGATCGTCCACCAGATCCGGCCTCTCGTCGTCGATAACGAGAATCCGAGATAGGCGAACGAGATCGTCTCGGGTGAGATCCGGCTTGTAGTCGGCGAGCACGCCATCCCTCGCGAAGCGCTTCCTGAGTGCGTCGATCATCACTGCACCTCTTGCCGGCTTCCGCCAACCGGGCTTGGCGGCCAAGTGGCCACTCCCAGGTCTTCGGGGCCCGCCGGGGTCCACGGTATCCGCGCAGGTCTTGGCCCTGCTCCGGGGTTACATCGCATGCGGCCCCTACTGCCCTCACCCGCGTCCATGTATCATGGGGACCGCGTCAGGCTTCCTCCGAAGGCGTCCCGCACCTCGTCAGAGTCCCAGCCCTCGACCGCCTTGCCCATCGCCTGCTCGATCAGCAGCAACAGCCGTCCGGCGCGGTCGCGGACGAACTCCTCGAACCTGTCCTGCCGCAGCAGCGCCGGATCGAGCCGGTGCGTGGCCGCAATGGCGTCGAGGTCTGCCGGCCCGATGCGGGTCTTTGACTCGATGGACCGGAGGTACACGCTCGGGGCCGACCCACCAATGGCACGGTTGGCTGACGCCGAGAGGGGGGCCTTGTTGGCGGAGCTGTTCCACAACCGCTGCGGAAAGCGGTCCTGGCAGTATTTCTGCGGGAAGAGATGGTGGATATCGATGCTCAGACTCGCGTAGGTGCTGACCAGAATCTGCTGGCCGCTGTATAGATCCTTGCAGCCCGCCTTGATCTGCAGCCCGACAAGGCCCTTGTAGGCTGCGCTTAGCCGACTCTGCATGCTGAGAAGACGGATGGGGCTGAAGCTGGCGTCTCTCACGGATCGCGGCGGATCCGCTTCGGGAGTCTCGACCCAGGCGACAACGTCCTGCGCGTCCATCGCGAAGCGGCTCTCGTTGGCGCCGCCGTACAGCTCGCCGAAGACACCGCACCAGAACCAGCGCCGCATCTTGGCGCGGGCGTCATGGTGGTCCGCTTTGGCGCCAAGGACAGCACAGATCACCGACAGTGGGATCAACTGCGTCGCGTAAGGGAGGTTCCTCGACTCAAAGATGGACTCGCCGAGGAGGAACTCGTTGGCCTTCCGCAGCCCTGCCATGACCACTGGGGCGTGCTGCTGGTACTCGGCAAGAGTCAGCCGCAGGATGTCCTTCCGTTTACAGCTCACGGGGTCGCCATGCTGGGCCTGGTGACGCCGGTAGGTCGCCAGGAGGGTCACAGCGGCAAGGAAGGCGGGCGCATCCATGTCCTCCACCAAGTCCAGTTCTCCCAGTTCCGCCTGTTTGTTTTCCCAGTCCTGCCGCAGGCGGAAGCCATCGCCGGCGAACACGGCGGTCATCAGCTCGAACACTGTCAAGCTGACCCCGCCCGTGTTGACGCGCTCGAAGACCTGGCACACCGCCTCCTTTGGCGCATGCTTCAGGATCCTGATGACAGGGATCCGGTACTTCTCGAAACGCTCAACGACCTCCTCCTCGAAGTCGTCGAACAGATCCACCATGGCCTGGTTGTCGCGGCTGCGATGGTGTTCCTGGAACTCGCGTCGCCAGGCACGGTAGCGAGAACTGTCGAAGAGCGCCCCCAGTGGGAACATGGCGTTCCCGTACTCTTTCTCACAGGTGGACAGGTCAAGGTCCACCTTGCGGCCGAAATCGGAGGTCACTCGCCTGTCCCCGGGAATGGAGACCACCACGTCCATGCGCTCCTCATTGGGGTCGAGGCACTTCCTCATATCCAGGTAGTACCACCGGAGCACCTCCTGCTTCCGGGCTGTGGTAGTCTTCACCGGCTGCTTGCCCTTCATGGCCAGGTAGAGCGAGGTCATCCGCTGCTGCCCGTCGAGGATCAGCGATTCCGGCGCCACGGTCTTCCTGCTCTCATCCACCCCTTCGACGAGACGCGACACAAATCTCGCCCCCTCACCGCCTGTTTGGAGAAACATGACAGCGCCAACGGGGTATGACAGGGATACGCTGGCGATCAGCGCGCGGATGTGGTCGTCATCCCATACCCACCCACGTTGGAAGTCAGGAAGCTGCACCCTAGCTTCGTCGATCGTCTGGAGAAGGGCCGAGAGCAACGGTGGCTCGCTCGACTCAAACAACTGCTCATGGTCTGCCATACTCACTCCCTTGTGCCCCGGCCTCCGCCGTCCAAACTTAGCCGCATACTGTGTCTGCGCAACCCCTCCCGCACCTTGGCCGCCGCGGCGCGGAATGTGTCCCTGCTCTGGCGCCCAGCGCATGCCGCCCCGGCAGGTGCCCTCGAATCCGGAACATGGCGTAAGGGCCGGCCGCAGGATGGCCTTTACCTCTGCGCAGGGCAGGAGGCAGCCGACGACCGCGGACTCCCCGGCGCCCGCGGCGTCAGGCCTGATCGTTGTTCTCGTCTTCGCCATGGGGGTGCCTGAGGAGGGCGCAGCGTCAAGACTGCCGGTGTGATGGATGTCCTGATCGGCTCCTTGACGTGTGTTCCCCGCTTACGTCCACCCCTTCGCTGCCTCTTCAGCGTCCCCAAGCACTTCCTTCCGGCGCCAATAACCACACGGCTCAATCATTGCTCGGGCCTTCGCAAGCGCGCCCTTGTCGCGGAAGAGCCATGCACGGTGGAGGTGGATATCGGCCATGTGCTTCGCCCCTCTCTGCAGTGTTCCCTCTCGCACCGCTACGGCGTGTCGACCTGGTCGGACGGGCTTGCGTCCGCGTCCTCGGGCAGGCTACGATAGTCCACATCAAGGCGCTTGTAGACCCGGAGTAGTCCGATGGTGAAGTCATCCTCCGGCATGGTCTCAATGCCTTCCACCAGCGCGACCCCGTCACACCCGGACAGGACATCTGACAGCTCCTGCTCGAACCGCGCGAGCAGTCTCTGGGCATCTGAATTGTTCCACACGGGCATTGCTGCCGTGATGCGTACCTTCAGATCATAGGCCATGCCTACCGCCAGTTCCTCCTCGCTCGTGGCAACGAAGATGGCTGTCACCAGCTTCGCCCCATCGCTCTTGAACAGACGATCCAGCGCCTTCCGCTGGCTGTCCAGCCGCCGGTTCAGCGCGTCCGGGAATGCGGCCCGCGTGTAGCGCCTGGCCACCCAACGTCTCAGGGTGCAGCGCTCATCGTCTGCCAGGACGACATCGACGGCTGGCCTGATGGCCTGGAGAGCCCTTTTCGGTACCCTGAAACGGTCGTGGATGGAGAATCTGAGCGTCGTTCGAGGGGCCCCCGCCACCAACAGATCCAGGGACCTCGGGTTCCGGCCGTTCTGGCGGCTCGGGTCAGGCTTCCCCACGAGGGTTGCGCCGATCAACTCCACGAATGGCTCTTTGCCGATGTCCGCGACCAAGTCGCAGTCCTGTGAGAGCACGACCAAGCGTGTCTGCTCTGCGCTTGGCTGTTGGTCGATGGCGGCGCCCAGGAGCCCATTCGTGGCCTGGACTGAGATGATATCGCCCTGTCGCCAGTCGGCCTCTCGGATCCAGGAGCTAGGATCGGGCGCGGCGCCGCTCATCTCAGCCCTCCACCCCCAGGGCCGTAAGGTTATCGCGCAGGGTGTCTCCCTGAACGGCTGCAGTCGGCGTGTGCGCCGGCTTGGCCCGCGCGATCCGGGCGTCGCGAGCCGTGGTCAGTCGTCGCGCCTCGATGAAGAGATGCCGCAGGCGCGGTTCATCCCATGCCTCGCCCAAGAGCAGATCCAGAATGCTGGCGGACTCCTTATGCAGCGCCTGGTTGACATACTCATGGAACAGCGGGCGACTGGTATCTCGGCAGGCCTCGGCTGCCAGCCGGCCCAACACCCGCAGACGTGCCGCGTTCTCGCCTTGCGGCTCGCTTTCGCCATTGATCCAGGCGTAGAGCGCCGGGCGGGACACGCCGAGGATGCGCGCCACATCGCTCTTGCTCAGCCCGATGGAGGTGCAGACCGCCATAGCCTGCTCAGAGAATGGTACGACCTCACCTACCCAAGGCACAGAAGCCACATGGCAAGCGGGGCTTGCGCCAACCACGGCAGACGAAGGAGCCGTACGCAACGCACAGGGCGACAAGGAGGCGGAGCTCGCAACGGCCAGTCCGGCCAGTCCGCCGGACAGCCAGCGCATAAGCGGTCCACGTACCCGCTCGTCGCCCCACCCCACGTCAGGGAATTCTGAGACCGCCGTTGCCCCCGTGTTCTGGACGAGCGACGGCGCAGGCGAGTAACCGGTACCGCTGGGCTGAATGCTCAGGCCCATATCTTCTTCGCCTCCGCCGTTACTACATGACTATGGAAGACGTTGACAATGTGGTCATGCAGTAGGTATGCACGCTCGACCACCCAGTCGGCCTCGATGGGCGGGCCCTGCTGGCCTTCCCAGAAGTGATCGATGTCGATGAGCGTGACGAGGTCACCGGGAGCCGCGCGCTTCGGCCTCTTCGGTGCATCAACGATAAGGTCAGGAGGCAGATCAAGCCCCTGGTCATTCTGGTGCAATCGCACGACCAGAGTGCCACTCTGGTCACCCACCAAGCGGGTCCGCCCGGCCGCCTCGAAACCGCAACGGCGGGCCCCTTCCGGGAACGCGCCATCATCGAGTCCGCGTAAGCCTGGTTGCACGTATGTGCGGAAGTCCTCACCATTCCCTTGCCGCGGCCTGACGAGATCCACGTAGCGCAGACCCAGGCGCTGGAGGACTCCGTACCTGTCGTGCTCTGTAGCGTACAGCGCCGCGCCCAAAGCTGCCCCCAGTTGCTCTGCATACGCCTCGAATCTCTCGTATGTCGTTGCCTGCAACACTACCTGCTCGGAATCAATGATAACTGACCTGTCCCCCGCCCTCGTGAGGAACACCCACCGCTCTTTCTCGATAACCTGCATGCCCGCAGGGCCCAAGATTAGCTGCTTCGCCTTGCCCTGCTGCTGGATGGGGTAGCCAAGCTTCCGGAAAGCGTCCTGCACGGCCGGTATGTACGCAGCCACGTTCCCGATAGCGCTGAACTTCGCCTGGCACAGAACCATGACCAATGGTTGCTTGGACAACGGGATGTATTCGCACTGCCGGACGGGAGCCATGTATTCACCTGCTCTTTACACTCTGGTTTACACCATATACGACCCGTCCCCGGAATGCCAGTTCCAAGAGCGTCAACCCGAAGTTATTTCTGTCCGCCCGGTATTGGCGGCCAACCACGCCCAAGCTGCCCCGGCATGGAGACCCATCTCAGCGGCCGTAGCCGTCATCTCTTGGCAGCGGTGTTCCGCCAACCGCACTCTTGGACCCTTGCCGCCGCCGCGGCCCAGGACTGTCGCGCTTCTTGCCGGTTGCAGCCCGGCGGGGCCAGGGCCCCGGCGTCGATGCAGGCGATGCCCAAGGCACGTAGGCGCGCTTGGGCCTTGGCCCCAAAGGCGACCACCGCAGCGCCGCGGAACAGCCGGAGCTGCGGGGCCAGGTAGCGCTCGGCGCAACGCTGGGCGACGCCTGCGGGGACATGGCCGCACTCCTTCGCGGCAGAGCACAGGCAGGACTCCGTGATCCAGGCGTGGCGGAGTTGCTCGGAGAAGGCCATGCCGGGGAAGCAGAGGTCGAGGAAGGCCCGCGCATTGGCGTGGTATCGGTCGCGGCCATGGGCAAAGCAGCGGAAGGCGTGCGCCGTGCAACGGGCCAGGTAGTCGTCGGGGGTGGCCGCGGCGGGATAATGCTCGTCTGGGTGCGGATCGCCAGGCTCGGCGACCACCATGATCACCCGTACGTCCTCGGCGCCCGCCAGAGCGCCACAACAGCCGCGCGGGATGTGTCCCTGCTCCGGGGCCCAGCGCATGGAGTCCCGGCAGGTGCCCTCGAACTCGGAACACGGGGCCAGAGCGGGCCGCATGATGGCCCTCACCGCCTCGCAGGGCAGGCCTAGCGACCCCGCAGTCCGTGCGTCCAGGCGTCTGACCATCTGTCCCCTCGCCATCAACACCCCCGCCTCCGCTGGGTAGGCACATGCCGCTGACGTGCCTGGAGCGCGAGAGCGCTCCGCCGCCACGCTACCAGGTCCAGTCGGACACGGCGGATCGTGGCGTGACCATGTTCAGCCTGTTCTGGAAATGTGACGGGTAATCGGCCAGAACGGCTTCGATGTCGCGTCGCCTCGCCCTTAGGGCATCGAGAATGAACCGCTTGCTGGGCTCGGTCTGTGCCAGCACCTGCGCCAAGTCCTGCGAGAGCGGCCGGTCAGCAAACCCCAGTTCGTACAGGATGACCTCGCGCTCGCCGGGCAACCCGTACTTCAGGCGTTTCTGGAAGGTTGCCAGCATGCGGAGTAGCCACTCGCTCTCCGGCGACTGAAGCTCAACCATCTCACTCACGGCTCCTGCGATTATGCTTCCCTCGTACCCCAACGCATTCTCGCACAGGTCAACGGTGTGGGTGATAGTGCACTTCCTCGGCCGGTCGCCCCGGCCGATCCGGGCGTCGGAGATGCGGTCGAAGAGGGCATCGAAGGGCTCCCCGGCCAACCAGCCATCCGCCACCAACCGAAGCGATTCCGGCGACGTGCAGTTGCGGAACGTCCGGTTCACGATCTGCTCTGAGAGTAAGGGCCACATGATGCCGAGTAGCGAGTCCACGTCTGGGCACCCTAGCAGTTGGTCGATGTCCTGGCCGACCCACGCCTCGGTCGCCATGCAGTCAGTCAGCCCCAGCAGGGTCCGCCCGAACGCATTCCGCCGCTGCGCATCGGGAACTCGCGCGGCAAGATCGCCGGCCAGAAGCCGGAACAGCCCGCGCAGGTTGCTCTTGCCAGCCTCGTCTGCCATCGCGAAGGCCAGAGTAGCCTCGGCCAACTCGTCGGTCCCGATCTCACCGTCCGGCATGAACCACTCGTCAGAGTGGGCCAACAGGTAGCTCTGGATCGCCCTGATCGCAGTCGCCTTGGCTGCTAGCTGGCTCAGGACACCATCCTCGCTGTACCCGGTGTGCTCCCGGGCGATGGTGGCAGCGATCTCCGCGAATCGTCCTGGGGCTGTCAGGTACTCATTCGCCAAGTCAAGCGGCTGAGTGGGCAGGGGGTTCTTCTGTTGGTCGTCGTGAATGGGCTCCAGCACCTCAGCGATGGCGCTCGTACAGGGCTCTGCCTTCTCCGGGTTCAGAAGATCCCGCGCCTGACTCCACTGCCAGTTTCTACCGTGAACCTTCCGGTTATCGAAAGCCTTGGGGTCGGCGAAGATGACGGTCCCCTCGGTGTGCTTGCCTGCACGCCCGACTCGGCCCATGAGGTTCTGGAAGTCACGGACTTTCATGCAATCCACTCCCTGGTAGACACTTGTTACTATCAGGTAGCGGATAGGCAGGTTCACTCCCTGGGCCAGGGTCGACGTACATACGACGAACCGGGCCTGTCCCTTCTGCATGGCGTGTTCGACGGCTAGCCGGATGCCGTGGGGCATGCCGGCGTGGTGGGCGAAGATGCCGAGGGTGGCGCTCCTCGTCGCGTCCGCGTCTGCGCCAAGATTGCGTTCGTGCTGGACCACTAGCCGGTGGATCTCGTCGGCATCCGAGCTGCGCGCGGGCGCCGGGATCCGCAGGCCTCGGCCGAAGCATTCGACAGCCCGTGCACATATGCCTGATGCGGTGTCTTTTCGCCCGCAGAACACGGCCACACTACCGTTAGAAACCAGCCTAAGTCCCAGGTACAGCGCAATGTCGTTGGGCTTGCCCTTCTCCGGGAAGGACCGCTGCACCCGTTCGCCCCCTTGGCGGAGCAGTGCGGTCTG
The DNA here is from genome assembly GCA_903834675.1 of uncultured Victivallales bacterium. Next base: position 18,626 of record CAILKC010000825.1, read on the forward strand.
CTCGATCACGCGCGGCACGAAGAACTCCTCTTGCCGCGGGTCCTCGGGGGCCACAAACTGCAACTGGCCAAGCGTCTTGGTCCAACTGGTGAACGCTACGCTACGGTATGTGGGGCTCAGGCCCTGACCGGATACACATTTGCCACCGTCCCCCAGCAGCCATTCCCGTACCTGATCCGCATTTGCTATGACCGCCGAGATCAGCAGTACCTGTGCCCCCGGCGGGAGTTCCCGTCTGATCGCCGCCAGGAGCAGCTCGTAGTTCACTCCGCGCGTGCTGTCGTCGAACAGGTGCCCCTCGTCGTAGATCACCAGGCCGATCTGGGCCGCCAGTTCCGGGTGGTGCCGAAGTACATAGTGGAGTTTCTCAGGCGTGACGACCAAGACCTGTCGCCGCCCCAGGAAGGCCAGGACATTGAAGTCGCCTTGGAGGACATCGGACAGCTCGTCCACCCGGATGCTCTCGCCAGTGAATGCGGCATGGAGGTCCCCCGATATCTCATGACACAGTGCCCGGAAAGGGGCCACGATCACGGCAAGAGACGTTCGCCCGGAGATGAAAGCGCTCCGCACCACGAGCTCAGTTGCCTTCGTCTTTCCGGCGCTGGTCGGCATCTGCACCACCGCTGACGCGCCGCGCAGGACTCCGTTCTCGCCGAGAAGCCTCTGTGCTGGCCACAGCTCCCGGATGAAGGTTGGCTTCGATGCAGCGCTCTCCCACTGGTCAATCGCCAGGTCGGTGAACGTCGGCAGGCAGGTCCACGTCGAGTACTCGATCCGTTTCCTCAGCACGGCAGCGACTGCGTCCGCGAGAAGGAGTTCGCGAGGCGTTCCTGACCGGTAGGCGGTCTGCCTCAAGCGCTCCGCGACCTCGATCGTGGCATTCCTGTCGGCACCAGTCTGCCGGAAGGTCGCGTAAGCCTCGAACAGCGATCCAAGGGGATGCCCCCTCGGGAGAGTGCCGAGCCAGCCAGCCAAGGTTGGCTCGTCACGCAGAAGGGCGAGCAGAACCCCTGCCATATCGCCTGCTTCCAGCGCTAGCGCATCCGAGTCGAGTTCGCTCGCAAGGACCGCTGAGCTACCGGGCATATCGCACAGGTAGTAGCAGGTTGCTGCACAGAGAGCGCTATAGACGTCCAGGCCCGATGCAAGCCGGCTCCCAGGCAGTGCGTCGAAGAACCGCGAGGCGAAGCGCAGTGCGTCCTCCTTCTCGCTGACCAGAGCGCGATCACACGGCTCTCCATTGGTGTACGCCGCGAAATCCCCTAGGGCCCCGACCGCAAGGTCGAGCAGGGCCACAGGAGAGGGGTCTTCTGGAATCCTGATGCTGTGGTACTCTGTGGGGACGCCGTACTCCCACATCTTGGCCTTGGCCTGGGTGATTCCCAGCAGGTAACGGGCGCGCCGCTCAGGCTTCACGGGCGGCCCTCCCGTAAAGATCATGCACCAGGCGCATGAGGTCGTCGCCCTTGATCACGACAAGGGCCAGATTGGCCGCGTTTGGGTGCTTCGACGCGTCGGTGCCGGCCAGTGTCGCGGGGTCGTAGGCTGTGGTTGTGAGAACCGCAGCGGCCCCGGAGACCTCGTGGTATGGCCGGTCGGCTTTGTCCTGGAATCGCTCGACACGGGCAGCCTCATCATGCCGCCCATCGCGTAGACATCGACGTTTGAGCGCATTCAGTATCTCTGCCTTGCGGACGCGGAAGTCCTTCGCAGAGTCATCCGCCGCCTCCTGAAGCCGGTTCCGCGGCATGGGACCGCTGAGGCGGGCTTTGACCTCGAACAGCGTCAGCGTGTCTCCCGGCGATTCGCCAGCCCCGACAAACTGGAATCCAATGATATCTGCTCCTCTGGTCGACTCGTTTCTGGAGGCCTTTGAGTCGTAGCGGAAGCGAGGTGTCCAGTGCCTAAGCACGTACTCCAGGTAGTCGGTCAGTAGGATCTCGGCGAAATCTCCCGCTCGGACGCTTGGGCCCGGTTTTCCCGTGCTGTCTGGGAACACCAGGTTCTTCAGATAGTCTTCCTTACTTAGCCCAGTGCCACTCCGCAGAGCATCGATCTCGTCGTCACCGCAGTAGTGGTGGCGGAAGTGCTTGGCCCAGGCCGAGAGTACTGCGTCAACAGGTTGGTGCTGGAACTCGTAGACTTCGACTGCCTTCCCGTCCTTTGTAGTGAGGGGCCTACCGGTGTTCACAAGCCACGAATCGACATGGGCCGACGTCCACGGGCCGGATGTGCTCATGCGTCGGCCCTACCGTTCTGGGCCGCATGCTTGAAAAGCGGGCCGTAGTCGGACGGGGACTCAGGAACGCCAACGGCGGGCGGGGGGCTCGCAGCCTTCTTCCGGCCCTTCTTCCGCGCTCCGGGCTCCGGGCCTTGCGCTTCCTCGACACTCGACCCTTCAGCCCCTCGACCGCCGGCCGTCGGCCCCCGATCACTGATCGCTGGTAACTCGATCACTGGTTTCGGCAGGGATTCGTTGAGGGGGATGTCCCAATAGGGGTCGTGCTTCCGGGTGAAGGCGTCGAGGCCGATGGCCTTGAGTTCGTCGAAGGCGGCGAGGCAAAGATCGGGGGCCTTCCGGTAGCTCTTGTGGGAGAAGGTGGAGAGGACGTGGGCGTACTGCTCACGGGTCAGGCCGTAGGCGTCGGCGACCACGGCGTCGATGGCGGCCCGCACGGCCCAGCGCGCGTCGTCGCCCTCCAGCACCGGCCAGGTGAACGGCGCCCGCCCCGGCTCACGCCACGCATCCCCGACCTGCTCGCGCCAGAGAGGCGCGTAACCGGCGTGGTTGCAGGTGAGGCGAGTCGATCCGTGTATGACGAAACCGGCCATAGGGGCGCTGGCAATCGGCAGCGGAACGCGGGACAGCATGAACAAGGTTACATGCGTCTGGGCCCAGAAGCGAAGCAGGAAATCCTGAATGAACGAGTTCCCCACACCCGCCAGCAGCAGAGACGCGCTCACCGAGTGCCTGTCGGGTGTTATGTCCGACGCGGCGTTCCTGCACGTTACGTGTGGAGGCGCAAGGACGCAGAAGATGCCAGTCCTCTCGTTCGTCGAGCAGGACACCTCACGATAGACAAGCCGGAAGTAACGACATATGGATAGCCAGCGTGGCCGAGACTGGAGGTTTGCGAGGCTGACCAGATAGCGTGGCCGGATCTCCCAACGGTCCTCGAACTGCCAGAAGGTCTTCCCCTCGTGCATGGCCACAAGCCCCCGCTCAAGCAATCCACTCGCCACGATGGGATCGCGTGGGTCCTCCCCACGCTGTAGCTCGCCATCGGTCAGCGTGAAGAAGTCACCGCCTGCCATCGGGAGCTCGGATGTGTTGGGCGTGATGCCGTGGCGTGCAAGATAGCCGCCGATTGTCTCTGGGGCCCGGTAGCAGGTCTGGGACACCCGCACGTCAGTGCCTGAGCGGGCCTCGAGGAGTGACAGGTATTCACCACCTGTGCTTCGGACGAATCCGAGAGAGTAAGTCGTGCGCGCATCGCTGATGCCGCCAAACAGCCACTCGTCGTCGTGCAGGTAGAAGGCGCAGGGGAACTCCGTGGTGGGCCCCGGCGCACCGGCCACCACGAGGGCGAACTTGAAGCTGCGGTGGATGTCGAAGAGCTTCCGCTTGTTCTCGAACGAGTAGCAGCAGCGTAGTGCCATCTGCTCCAGGTACAGTCGCCGAACCCCGGTAGCGCCCTCGTTGGCGTGGAAGGCAGAGGGCACCAGTACCCCGGTCAGGCCGCCGAGGCCGAGCACCTGCGAGTTGCGCTCCATGAAGACGCGGAAGGAGTCGAGCTGGCGACCGCACAGATCCCCCTCCAGAAAGACCTTCTGGAAGTGGTAAAGCTGGTCGATGCTGCGCTTGATCTCCTCGAACTCCTCTTTGTAGCGGTCGAAAAGCGGGCCGCAGGCCGGGTCAGCGATCAACCGCTTCTCGATAGCCTCGCGTTCGCGCTTGGTCGGGGCGTCCAGGATAGTGAAGTCGAAGTTGGCGAAGAACTCCTTGGACTTGAACTGGATGGCGTCCCACGGCGGGTTGCCGACAACGGTGTCGAAGCCTGACCGTGCGCTCGGGTCACCGGAGCGCCAGAAGACTTCAGGGAAGGCGAGGTCGAACGGGACAGCGCTGCGGCCCTTGTCGACCATCGCTTGCAGGCGCGGGTTGGCGGCGATCAGTGCGGCCCCGTCCGCACCCTCGACTATCGCCTTCACCAACTGGGCGTAGGCCTCGTCGTCGCAGGCGGGCAGGCCGAGCATGACGCCGCCGGACCAGGCCGCCGCCAGCAGCCGCAGCGGGGCCAGACGTTCATCCAGACGGGCCTTGGCCTGCTGCTTGGCCTGGAGCTCGCCGAGGTTGACGCCGACGGAGGCCTCGAGTTCGCGGACTTCGCAGAGGGCGCCCCGCAGTGCCTCGGTGAGCTTCTCCTTGAGACCCGTCATGTAGAGCTCGTTGGCCGGCAGTGGGGTCTGCGTACCCGGCCTATTCAGCAGGTGTTCGAAAAAGGGGCCGGTCAGGGAGTTGCCGGCGACCAGGCGGTGGTCGAGGAAGGTCAGGGGCATGCCCTCGGCATGGGTCTCGATCCAGAGCGAGAGCTTGGCCAGCTCGACCGCGAGCGGGTTGAGGTCGACGCCATAGAGGCAATGCACGGCCACTAGCCTGGATTCCCACGGCCTGCCGCCAAACTAACACCACGGGGGTCACCCGAGGCAGAGCCGCAACCTGCGGCCGGCGAGCCAGGGCAGTGGCGTTGCGGTCTCGGCGAGTCCGGCGGCGACCAGCATGGGGTTGTGCG
>CAILKC010000826.1 GCA_903834675.1 uncultured Victivallales bacterium
AAAAATGTGCCGGAACCTGGATCGGCAGCCGAGATCGCCCCCGGGGCGGCGTTGAGATAGCGGGCGCGCTTGCCGCTGAGTCGCGTTCGACCTGCTCTGCGGCCAGGGCTGTTTCTTTTTCCGGGTGGTAGGCATGCTGGAGCCGACGGTCCGCACCGGCCCTGCCGGGGCTTCCGGCGTACATGGGGATACCGCGAACCCGCCCGAAACGGGCTGGGCATCGCGGGCTCCAGGGCGGCAAGCAGCATCACGGCGGACGTCTGCCAGATCCAGCGGGGGGCTCTTTCTTGGAACAGCCCTGCCTGTCGTCCCCCAGCGATTGCATCCGCGCCAAGCGTGGCGTATCCTTAACCGCGGTTCCTGTGACTCGCGGCCCCTTCCAAGCAACGGAGATCCTGGTGAAAGTCTACATTGTTACCGACCTCGAGGGCATCAGCGGCGTCACCACATTCGAGCAGACACGCAACAGCGATGGGCCGCTGTACCAGAGCGCCCGGCATCTGCTCATGGGCGACATCAATGCCGCGGTTCAAGGCTGTCTCGACGGCGGCGCTACCTACGTCTGCGTCATGGATGGGCATGGCCGACCGCTGAACGTCATCCCCGAAGAGATGCATCCCGGCGCGGATTTCGTCTGTGGCCGCGGCTTTGGCATGACGGCCGGGCTGGACGCGACGTTCGCCTGTGGCATGCTGGTTGGCTACCACGCCATGGCGCACACGCCCGACGGGGTGCTGTGCCACACGCAGAACTCGCGTTCCGACGCCCGCTACTGGTACCAGGATCGCGAGTTCGGCGAGATCGGCCAGGAGGCGATGATCTTCGGCCACTTCGACCTCCCGATCGTCCTGGTGACGGGCGACGAGGCCGCCTGCCGCGAGACGCGGGAGTTTCTCGGCGAGCAGGTGGTCACGGTCTCGGTCAAGAAGGGCTTCAGCCGCGAGAGTTGCCTGATGGTGCCGCCGCAACGAGCGTATGCCATGATCCGGGCTGGCGCGCAGGAAGCCATGGCGCGCATCCCCTTGTGCAAACCGTTCAAGATGCCCTTGCCGATGCGCGGCCGCTACGAAGCCTTGGCCGAAACGCTGCCCGACACCGCCAGCCCTGCCCTGGTCGCGACCGCGCCGCGCAAGCGGCTTGAAAAGGTCTTTGCTGACCAGTTGCACATCCACAGCTTTGCCTGAGAGGGGCGCGAGTGCAGCCATGGATAGCAGTCAAACGGCATCCGAGCCTGACAGTGGCGGCACTCAGCCCCGGGTGCCCCGGCGTTTTGACCGGGTGGCCCGGCTTCTCGGCGGCGGCGGGTTGGCGAAGCTGGCACGCAGTCACGTGGCGGTGTTTGGGCTGGGTGGCGTGGGCAGCTACGCCGTCGAAGCGCTGGCCCGCAGCGGGGTCGGGCGCCTGACCCTGGTGGACTTCGACGATGTGTGTATCACCAACGTCAACCGCCAGCTCCACGCCTTCCCCGCCACGGTCGGACGCGCCAAGTCTGAACTCATGGTCGAGCGCGTCCGCGCCATCGACCCACACCTCGTGGTGGCTGGCTACCGGGAGTTCTACGACGAATCCACCTCCGAGCGTTTGCTGGTCGGCGGGCCGGATGTGGTCATCGACGCGATCGACAACGTGACCGCCAAGATCCACCTGTTGGCGACCTGCGTGCGGCGAGGCATACCGGTGATCAGCAGCCTGGGCGCGGCGGCCAAACTGGACCCAACCCGGGTCCGCGTCGTCCCCCTGGCCGATACAGCGATGGACCCGCTGGCGCGGGTGGTGCGCAAATACCTGAAACGGCGTCACGACATCGAGTGCGCCGAGGTCGAGGGCCTGTACGCTGTCTACTCCGAGGAAGAGCCCGTCCCGGCGGACCCGGACTATCGCACCTCGCTGTGCGGGGTGGAATGCGCCTGCCCGGGCGGTCCGAACCGTCGGCACTCCTGCGAGCACCGGCATGTGGTTCACGGCAGCATGGTGTTTGTCACGGCTGCCTTTGGCCTGGCGGCGGCAGCCGCCGCCGTCAAACTGCTCACCGGCAGGGGCCTCTCCCTGATCCCCGCGGTGCCCGGGCTAAGGCGGCGGCGGCGGGCGGCAGCGACACCGCCACCCAGCGTGCCGCAGGCCTGAGCGCTCGCGCCGACGCCGGCTCCGCACGTCGCAGAGCGGGGCCTCAAGAGCGGCGCGGCTAGAGCAGGTCCCAGTGCGTGATCGTGATGGCGGCGGGGTAGCCCAGCTTGTCGGCATGCCCGTCGATGAACCCGAAGGTGGCCTGGTTGGTGTGGCGATACTCGGGGCTGTACCCCGTATTGATGTTCACCGCCTGGATGACGTAGTCCAAGAAAGAGGGCGGCCTCTTCAGACCAGGCAGGGCATGCCGCGCGTCAGGTCGGCGTAGGCCGGTGGCTGTTGTAGGGCCAGCCCCATGGCGTCGAGCGCGGCCGGAGTCAGCGCGGCCCCGAACACGAGCCGCAGCCTGAAGTCGTGTTCGCCGCGGTCGCTGGTGCGCCCGCCGACTCGGCCACCGGGGTCGGGGACGTGGTGCGCCATCTGCGGACTCCGCAACAAGGTCAGCCGCACCTCGGCCGACGTGACATCGGCAGCAAAGACATCGGGACAGACAAGACCCAGGCAGTGCCCGTCGGCGAAGCGCAACAAGATGCCATCGCGAAGGGGTCGCTCGATGCCGTCCAGAGAGCGTTCGATCCAGCCGCCGGGAATGCCGTCGAAGCGACGGCTCGGCGGCGTGGGAAGCGTGATCACGAGTTTGAGCAGACGCCGGTGTTCGCTCCAGCAGATGCGATGCCGCAGTTCGACCCAGGACTCGCCGGCGTAGAGCCGCACCTGCCGCAGCAGGGCGCTGGCACCGATGGCGCCGATCTGGGAGGTCTCACGCATGAGCTCGCCATCGGCACTGGCCACTGGCGTCTCCCAGCGCGCCGGGTCGAGCCGACGGCCCGCGAAGCGGCTCACCCCATGTGACCAGGTATCGGTCGGGTCGTCGATGAGCTGAAGGCACGGCAGCGCATAGGTCTGGCCGTTGCCGCGGATGCCATGGCAGAGGTCCAGCGAGACGGGACCGTTCCGCAGACCATCGACAGTGCGTACGACGCCCGACGCCAGCGCCGCTCGCGGTCGATCCGCCGCCAGGCGCAAGACCCGTAGCTGCCCGGGCGCTGCCTCCAGCTTCACCAGCAAGCGTACCGGCCAGGACATGGAGACGATGGCCTCTGGGAGGAGCTGCTGGCAGGGCACCTCCAGGCCCGCCTCGTCGAGCAGCGAGAACTGCGCCGGCCAACCGCGCATGCCCATCCAGGGCTCGACCTCGACCCAGTCGCTGAAGGAGGCCTCCGAGGCATTGAAGAAGACCAGGCGCTGCAACGGGTCGGCGGACAGCGCGCTGAGCTGTCGGCGCAGGCTCTGATGCACCACGCGGTCGGCAAAGGCCTGCACGGCTCCGAGTTGCGCGTCGACCTGGCGGTAGGCCGAGGGCAGGCAGGTGCCGCCCAAGGTATCGTGAAACTGCATGAACGCCACGGTGCGCCAGTGCTCCTGCAGGTCCCGGGCCGCGGTCCGCGCCGGCCGCGGATCCAGCGCCAGAGCTTTTTCTGCCTGAGCCAGAGCATGTTCTGACAGGCGAACGCCCAGCTTGACGGGCCGATGCACGGTGTAGCAGCCGACGGCGTGGTGCTGCAATTCGCCCGTCACCAGCGGCAGCGTCTTGATCTCGGCCGCGATGGCCGCAAAGAAACGGCTGGGAGAGGAAAACTCCAGACGCAGGCCGGCGAAGGCCTCGCGGTGGTCGCGTATCCAGGCGATAAGCTCTTCGCCGGGACCGCCACCATGATCGCCGACCCCGGCAAAGCACAGCGTGTGGGTAATGCCCTCTGGCAGGGCGGTGCAGGCCGCCCGCAGATGCGCTTCCGTCAGCCGCGGCGCATTGTAGGAGCCCGCGATGCGGAAGGTGGTCACCTCCGGACCGTCCGCGAAGCCGCGCCAGCGGAACAGCCGCGCCGACAGGGCCAACTCATGCTCCTGCGGACGCATCATGATGTAGTACTTCTGGCCGGCTTCGGTCATAAACTCGGGCAGCGTCGCCGCGTGTCCGAAGGAATCGGGGTTGAAGGCCACCTCGGGAAAGACGCCGAAGCGCTCGAGGAAGTACTCTTTGCCGCAGGCGATCTGGCGGCGGAAGCCGATGGCGCTGGGCGCATTACAATCGGGCTGCATCCACCAGCCGCCGGTGAGAGCCCAGCGTCCCGCCTGCACGTGCCGCCGGAGGCGCCGGAACAGCGCCCGATCGTGCTCCTCGACCTGCTGGTAGACCCACGCCTCGCCCTGGGTGTAGATGGCGTCCGGGTTGTGGTCAAGCCGGTCGCAGGCGCTGCGGCAGGTGGCCAGCGCCTCGTCGACCCCGGCCTGCCAGGACCAGAGCCAGATGGGGTCCAAGTGCGCATGCAGGACGATGTGGATCGTAGTCACGGGGAGATCCTCTCTTCTGGACTTGGGTCCGACAGGTCCGACAGGTCTGACGGGTCTGACGGGTCTGACAGGTCTGACGGGTCTGACGGGTCTGCTACCCCTCACGCTTCCTTGGAGGTCGCGCTCAGGGCGCTCGCCAAGGGCGTCCGGCGACCGTGCTGGGCATACTCCGCCTGCCAGCGCGGGGCCTGATAGTCGAAGCGGAAGATATGTCGGCAGAGGCCACGGCGCCAGAGGCCGCGCCAGAGCCTCTCCTTGGCCGCCCAGAACGCGGCCGCGGCGGCGAGCCGTTCGGCATCCCACTGCGCCGCCTGCTGGACCCGCACATCCGCCTCGCGCAGGCGTAGCTTCTCCTCCCAAGCTTGCAGCCGTTCCGAAGACCGGCTGCCGCGCGCCAGCAGATCGAACTCGCGGCGGGCCTTAGCCGGGTCCATCGCCTCGACGTCGCCCATGGCGGCGAGCCATTCCGCCCAGCCGCGCGCAGCGCCGCCGAAGTAGCGTTCTGCGTAGGCCTCCAACACCGCGGCAGCGCTGGGGTACTGGCCGCTGGCGAGTCCGGCCAAGATCACCTTATT
>CAILKC010000827.1 GCA_903834675.1 uncultured Victivallales bacterium
AGCTGGCCGCGCGGTGCCCATGGACTGTCGGTATGCCGCCCCGGCAGGGCTCAATCTCGTTTTGGATTCATTCCCAGGGCGCTGCCCTGGGCTGAGGAATGGCCGCGCTTTCCGCGCTCCGCGGCGTCTGGCCTTCGCGACACCTCCCGCCGGAAGTCTCCCCCAAGAGTCAAGTGACCCGTTTTGCTCGCCGGACGCGGAGACGATCGAAACAGAAGCCCCTACGGAACTGACCTGCGCCCCGCCGGGGCTGGCTGCATTGGCTCGCCGGGGCTCAGGCCGTATCTTAGGCGCTCGGGTACGCCGGCGCCATCCCGGCGGGGCGGCGGCAGGAGCGGAGCGGCTGGCGGGGCACAGCGAGTATGGAGTCAGGGGCCATGGGTACGCGGGCACGGCGGGGGTTGGGAGTCGGGTTGGTGGTGCTGTCTGGGCTGTTGGCTGGCTGGCTGGGGACGCTGGCTGGCGCCGAAGAGAGCCCGTCGTCGGCCCTGTTCCCCTTTGTTCTGCCCTGGGATGATGCGAGCGCCGGCGTCACCGACATCAGCGGCTGGCTGCACAAACCGGCCGGGGTGCTTGGGTATGTCCGCGCTCGCGAGGATGGCCACCTCTACGTCGGTGACCAACGCCTTCGCTTTTTCGGTACGGACCTGTCCCACTCCGCCAATTTCCCCCGCCATGAAGACGCCGAGAAGGTCGCCCGGCGTATGGCCAAGTTCGGGATCAACATCGTGCGCTTCCACATCATGGACATCGCGCCCTTTCCCCAAGGTCTTTTTCGGCATGACGGCCCGGGCACCCGGGAACTGGAGCCGGAAGCCGTGGATCGCCTCGACTACTTCATCGCCCAGCTCAAGCAGAACGGCATCTATGTCGACCTGAATCTGCTGAACTATCGTCCCTTCGCCGCAGCCGATGGCTTGCCGGCCGAGATCGAAGCCTTTCCGCGTCCCTACCAGGATCGGCATGTCCCTGGCTTCTTCGCCTGCCCGCCCCTGCTCGACTTGCAGAAGGAATATGCCCGCACGCTGCTCACCCATCGCAATCCCTACACGGGCCTGTCGTACACGGAAGACCCGGCGGTGGCCTTCGTGGAAATCTGTAACGAAAATGGCCTGCTGAGCGCCTGGCAGCGCGGCCGGCTCGAACGGCAGCCCGAGGTCTTCCTCCGGGAGTTGCGGCGGCAGTGGCACGCTTGGTTACGCCAACGTTACCCCACCACCGCCGACCTGCGGCAGGCCTGGAGCGTCGGCGCCCAGCCTCTCGGCCGCGATCTGCTGCTGGACCCCGCCAACCCGGCCCCCGAACTGAGCCGCTGGGACCTGCAAACCCAGGGCGGCTCGGAAGCGGACATCGCCTTGAGTGAGGAGCTGCCAGACGCGCTGCGAGCCGGGCTCCCCGCCGCGCCGTCCATCCACCTCACGGTGAAGAAGGTAGAGGGGTCCGGTTGGCGCGTCCTGCTAAATCGGCCCGGCTTTGCGGTCGAGGCGGGACAGGCTTACACCCTCAGCTTCTGGGCCAAGGCGGACCCGGCCCAACGGCTGGATCTGCGGCTGGCCCAGACGCAAGCTCCATGGACCAACCTGACCCCGATACTGCCAGCGGAACTCACGGGCGAATGGCAGCCATTCCGTTTCGTCGTCAGCCCCACGGCGGCGGAGGCTAAGGCCCGCGTCCTCTTCGGTGACCTTGGCCGGGGGCTCGGCACGTACTGGCTGGCCGGGTTGACGCTGCGGCTCGGTGGCGTGCAGGGGTTACATGAGGACGAGCGGGTTGAGGACGAATCCGTGCCCTGGTTGGCGCGGGCGCCGTTCGCGGAGCGCACCCCTGCCGCCCAGGACGACTGGCTGGGCTTCCTGCGCGAAACCGAGAGCCAGTACTGGCAGGGGATGTACCGGTTCCTTAAGGCTGATCTCAAGGTGAATGCCGTGGTCATTGGCACCGCGTCACAGTGGAGCGTTCCGAGCCTCATGGTAGGCATGGACTGCGTCGACGCACACGCCTACTGGCAGCACCCGGTGTTCCCGGTGCGAGCCTGGGACCGCGACAACTGGTACGTACGCAATCGCGCCATGACCAATGCGGTCGGCGGCATCCTCTCCGACCTGGCCTCCTGCCGCCTCCAGGGCAAGCCGTTCAGCGTCACCGAGTATGGCCATGCCGCCCCCAATTCATACTGTGCTGAAGGAGCTCTCCTGGTCGGCGCCTACGCGGCTCTGCAAGACTGGGACTACATCTCCATCTCCCGGTATACGCTGCAAGTCGACGAGCGCTACACCTGGGATGCGGGGCGTTTCCGCGGTTACTTCGACGTCGATCAGCATCCCGGCAAGATGCTGGGGTTCATTCCTGCCATTGCCATGTTTCGGCGGCCCGACGTCAGGTCGGCGCTGCAAGGTCTGACGGTGCCGTTCGGGAAGGAGCGGGAGCTGGCGGTGTTGCGGGAGCATAGGTCCAGCTACGAGGTGCTGGACCGCAACGCGCTGGGCTTCCCGCCGGGGGCTGCGCTGGTCCACCGTGTCGCGCTCGCAACGGGCGCCCCGTCCACGGCCGCCGCCGCACCCGCGCCGGAGCTGCCGTCCGGAGACACCCGCCGTTTTGTCTCCGATACCGGCGAACTCACGTGGGACTTGAACCCGGAAGGGCGGGGAACCGTCACCATCAATACGCCCCGGAGCAAGGCGGTGGTCGGCTTCGGCGGCGGCCGCCGCTTCGACCTCGGCGGCGTGGTGGTTGAGCCGGGGCCCACCCGGCAAGACGGCTGGTGTGCCATCACCGTGACCGCGATGGAGGGCGAACTGGGCGGCGCCCCCTGCCGAGTGCTCATCACCGCCAGCGGACAGGTCGAAAACTCGACCATGGGCTGGAAAGGCGCCGACAAGAGCACGGTCGGCAAAGACTGGGGCCAAGCCCCGACCCTGGTCGAAGGCATCCCCGCACGCATCACCCTGCCGGTGGCCGCGGCCGCCAGCGCGGCATGGGCGCTGGATGAACGCGGTCAGCGCCGGGAGTCGGTGGCGCCAAGCGCGGACGCCGACGGCCACGCCGTTCTCGCCATCGGCCCGCGCTATCTAACTCTCTGGTATGAGGTTGAAACACGATGATGTCCACCCCGCTGTCCACCACCTGGTCGCAAGCTTCGCGGGTAGCGGTCATGGGCCTCTGCGGCCTGGCGCTTCTGGCAGCCGCAGACCAGGGCCCCGCCACCGCGCCCCGAGAGTTCACCACGCCGTCGGGGATCGCCATGATCCTCATCCCGGCCGGCGAGTTCCAGATGGGCGATGCCCGCGGCGCGGACGACGCCAAGCCGGTGCATCGGGTGACGCTGCGTTCATTCTGTATGGACAAGTTCGAGGTCACGCAGCAGTCGTTCATGGCCCTGACCGGCCTCAACACGTCAAAGGTGGAAGGCGAGCGCAACCCGGTCGAGCAGACGAGCTGGGTACATGCCGCGCGCTACTGCAACGCCCGTTCGGAGAAAGAGGGCCTGAAGCCTTGCTACGACACCAAGACCTGGGCCTGCGACGTCGCGGCCGACGGCTACCGGCTGCCCACCGAAGCGGAGTGGGAGTACGCCTGCCGCGCCGGCAGCGCCACGGCCTATGGCTTCGGCGAGGATGCGGCACAGTTGCCACTCCATGCCTGGGTCAAGAGCAATGCCAGTGGAACGCCCCATCCCGTCGGCAGCAAACGGCCGAACGCCTGGGGCCTCTTCGACCTGCATGGCAACGTCTTGGAGTGGTGCAACGACTACTACGCCGCGGACGCCTACAAGAACAGCCCCGCCACCGACCCCAGCGGGCCCGTTAGCGGCGAGCTGCGCGTCCTGCGCGGCGGCGGCTGGCGCTCATTACCCAAGGCCGCTACGGCCGCCTGCCGTGCCAAGGATTCACCCATGAACCTGGACACCTGCCTGGGCTACCCCGACTACGGTTTCCGCTGCGTGCGGCGCGCCCCGCCCGCAACGCCCTGAACGCTTCTGGGAAATGGAGCGGCCGCGGCTCGCGGCCAGCCGACCCGACGGTCGGCGTTCCCAGGGGAAATGGAGCGGCCGCGGCTCGCGGCCAGCCGACCCGACGGGCGGCGTTCCCAGGGGGAATGGAGCGGCCGCGGCTCGCGGCCAGCCGACCCGACGGTCGGCGTTCCCAGGGGAAATGGAGCGGCCGCGGCTCGCGGCCAGCCGACCCGACGGTCGGCGTTCCCAGGGGGAATGGAGCGGCCGCGGCTCGCGGCCAGCCGACCCGACGGGCGGCGTTCCCAGGGGGAATGGAGCGGCCGCGGCTCGCGGCCACTACCCCCGCGCTTGCCTCCCT
>CAILKC010000828.1 GCA_903834675.1 uncultured Victivallales bacterium
GGCCCTGCGTGGCCGCCGCGGCGCCGACGCAGCGGCGCCCTCCAACGCCCTTCGTCCGCCACGGCGGACTCCGGGCGGAATGGGAAGCGCCTGGTGTCATACGCGGTTGCGGCAAGTCTCATACAAGCAGGATCCCCGGTTGGTACCGGACCTGACCGCCAGAGAATTCCGGTGCCACGGCAGGGGATTCTGCCATTCGTCATGGGTCTTTGGTCATTCGACATTCTGCGGTTCTCATACCAGCAAACCCCTACGGAACTGACCTACGCCCGCAACTCTGAGCGCAGTTTGAATACCCTATAGGACGGGGTTATTGTGGAACAAATCAATATAGTGGTTTGTTTCAAAAGTTATGGGTAAACACGCACAGTCTATTGATAGCGCTATCATGCGCCGTATCCGCCGCCATGGGCGAGGCTGGGCATTCACGCCCGCCCAGTTCCAGGACCTCGGTAGCCGTACGGCGGTGGGGCTGGCTCTCATGCGGCATACGCACGCAGGCACTATCCGTCAGTTCGCCCGCGGCCTCTATGACTATCCCAAGCAGGATCCGCTGCTCGGCACTCTGAGTCCTTCCGTGGACCGCATCGCGGAGGCCGTGGCCGGACGGGATGCTGCTCGCCTGCAGCCCTCGGGGGCGTATGCCGCAAACCTTCTCGGCCTATCCGATCAGGTGCCCATGCGAGTCGTGCTACTGACCGACGGGCCTACCCGCAAGGTGGTTCTCGGCAAGCAGCAGATAACCTTCAAGCGCACGACCCCGCGCAACATGGCCACAGCGGGCCGCGTCAGTGGCACGGTGATCCAGGCACTGCGCTGGATCAGCCAACGCCACGTCGATGCCCAGATGGTGCGCATCCTGCGGGGTCGTCTGAGCGCCGCGGACAAGCACCAACTGCTGAAGGACCTCCGCCTCGCCCCGGCGTGGATCGCCGAGATCATGCGCAAGGTTGCGGAGGACAAGCCCTAACATGGACCCTTTTCTAGAGCTGCCCGATGAACGCCGCCGTGCCCTCTGCGAAGAGGCGCACGTACGTCTCAGCCTGGCGCCCGTCAGCATCGAGAAGGACTTCTGGGTCTGCTGGACCCTGCGGGAGCTGTTCGGCCTGCCTGGGTGGGGTCCTCACCTGACCTTCAAGGGTGGCACGTCGCTGTCCAAGGCGTGGGACCTTATCGCCCGCTTCTCCGAGGACATCGACATCGTCATCGACCGCGACGTCCTCGGTTTTGGCGGTATCGAGAGCCCCGAGGCGGCGTCCAGCAGAAAGCAGCGTAAGGTCCGTCTGGAGGCGCTGAAAGCTGAGTGCCAGAGACGCATCCATGCCGAGATGCTGCCAGCTCTGCGAGCCCGCTTTCGGCAGATCCTGCCGACCAGGTTGGCCTGGGACCTCGCACCGGCGACAGCGGACGAGGACCCGGACCAGCAGACGCTGCTTTTCCAGTACCCCAGCGTCATGGCGGTCGCAACGGGCTACGTCCGGCCGCTAGTCAAGATAGAGATGGGGGCGCGGTCGGACACGGAGCCCGCGGAGAGTCCTGTGATCCGACCGTACCTGGCCGACGCCTTCCCCGCCCTCCTGGGGCCAAGTGACGTGCAGGTTCGCGCCCTGGCCCCTGAGCGAACGTTCTGGGAGAAGGCGATGCTGCTGCACGAGGAGACCTACCGCCCGGCAGGCAGAGCCCGTAAGGCGCGGCTGGCCCGCCACTACTACGACCTCTGGTGTCTGATCACTAAGGGTGTGGCCGCGCGAGCCGTGGCGAGTCCTGGCCTGTTCGAGCGGGTCGCGACGCACCGCGAAGTCTTCTTCAACTGGTCCTGGATGGACTACTCCAGCCTGCAGGCGGGCAGGCTCCGCTTGGTGCCCTTGGAGGCACAACTCCCGGAATGGCGGCACGACTACGAGTCCATGAGCCGGGAGATGTTCGCGGGCGACGTGCCGGCTTTCGATGAGGTCTTGCGCGTGGTCGGCGGGTTCGAGCGGGATCTCAATCTGCGGGGCGGTAGCACCTCGTGAAAATCGGCATGGGCATGAGCACCATGGAGATCACGACGACCCTATCGGCGGTGACCCCGGCGACTAACCGACGCGGCCATGCTCAGAGCCAACCACAACCATAGCTACTCCAGCATGAGCGACACTGCGGCCAGATGTTGTGCTCGCCATGGGTAGCCAAAACCGTACAAATGGGTGCAAAACTCAGCCCAGCGTGATTTCTGTAAGTATCCTATTTGCAGCTCTATGCAAAAGCATACCTAGTTTTGCTCCGGTCCTGAAAACCGTCGTCGGGCTTGCCCGACCGTGGGTTCAAATCCCACCCCCTCCGCCACTTGGCCGCGCTCATGACGCTGCAAAGGTACCCCGTCGAGTCTGCGCGCCGCCGTCTTGCCCCAGGGTGAAGCGAGCACAATGGGCTGGACAGGTGCTCGTCTCGGAGTCGCGGGCGCTCTTGGAGTTGGCCTCTTAGATCCTTGCAAAGCGACCGCCGCTGCGATACTCTTGTGCGCCCAGCGAGAATGCGAGCGTCCCGTGGTTACGCAGGTCCCTCGGATGGGGTGAGGCGAGCGCGTGAGCAAGTGGTTGACAAGGGTGACCGCGAATCCGTTCTTGCAGGCGCTGGCCGGGGCGGTGGCCGTGTGTGTCTACCTGGGCGCGCGGGTGGATCCCTCGGTTTTTTACGAGCATGGCACCTACTTTCCGGCCTTTCACTATGGGCTGGAATTCCTGCGGCCTTTCCTCTCTCGACCCGGCGGGGCAAGCCAGTACGCGGCCGCCTACCTGGCTCAGGCGTGTGCGAACCGCTGGCTTGGCGCTGGGGTGTTCACAGCGCTGGCAGTGGGGCTGGGGTGGGGCTA
>CAILKC010000829.1 GCA_903834675.1 uncultured Victivallales bacterium
TCGGCACGTCTCATTCCGGTAGGTCCGGCACCAGCCGGGGGCTTGGCTGACCCTGAACCCTGTTTTCCTCTCCGCCAGTCTCCCTGTCCGTCTCCTCCAGTCGCCGTTTCCCCGTCTCGCCGTCTCGCCGTTTCCTGAACCACAGGACCTGAGTAGTCACCACCTACGGAACTGACCTGCGCCCGTATGATTTCCATGGCCTTGGTTATGCCCCGCCACCGTGGGTGCAAGTTGCGGCGTCACGTAGAGCCACTACGCATTGCCTTGTAGCGCGTTACCTAGGCGTCATAGGCAACTCATACAGGCGCGAGTTCAACTATCGCATTGGCCGATCACAGAAAGCTACGGCCGTGGCGATGGCGACCGTTCCGCCGCGGTCGGCTTGTATCGGCAGGCGCTTACCCAAGCGCTGGAACGTACCGACTGATGAAGAAGGCGGCAGAGCAGAGAAGGCAGAAGAGCAAGTGCAATTGGGCCGTCCTGGCGTCGAGCAGGGCAGGCACCACCGTGAGGTCAGGGTCAGCCGCGCGTGCCAGTCTCAGGGCCATGGGTAGCGCCAGAAATGCCAGGAGCGTGGCGATGGGGGTCGGAAGTCCAAGTTGCGGAAAACGGCCGAGAAGAGCGTACAGACCGACCAGTCCGAACGGGCTCAACACCAGCACACGATAGTAGTGGCCCGACGCACGCGACCCCAGTCGGCTCGCCACCGTGCGGCAGCCCTTGCCCGGATCGCTGGCGAGGTCACGCCAGTTGTTCGCATGCAGGATGCCAACGGTCAGCAACGCCACGGGCAGACTCCACAAGATCGGCAGCCAGTCGAAGCGGCGCGTCTGGACCCAGAAGGTGCCGAACACGACGAGCACGCCAAATGCCAGGAATACCGTCAGATCGCCGCCGCCTGCATACTTGAGACAGAACCGCGGGGTTGTGTAGCCAACCGCACAGAGGGCACCCGCCACGCCCAGCAGAAGTACGACCCAGCCAGCATACCAGGTCAACGCCAACCCGCAGAGTACCCCCACCGCCAACAGCCCCCCGCCAGCCTTGAGCGCCTGCGATTCCGTAATCCACCCGCGCACCACGGCACCGCTGGTCGGCAGTACCTCCGTGTCCAGGCCGCGCTGATAGTCGAAGCAGTCGTTCAGGATGTTTGCCCCGGTGTGAAAGCACAGGACCCCCAGCAGAGTGATGGCCAATGGCCCCCAGTGGATCGGCTGTCCCTCGCCACTGGCGAGGGCAAACCCCACGCTGACAGCCAGGGCCGAAGCGCTGTAGGCAAAGGGGCGCGCGGCGGTTGACCACACCGTCGCCGGGCCCGGAATCTTGTTCTCGGTTTCCAGAGGATGTTGTCCGCTACTTACGCCGTTGCTCAACTGCGCCGTTCGATCTGCTGCAGCAGGCCTCTGAAGACGATCCAGTGCAGCGGCACACAGGCGTACCAGTACAACCTGCCTGCCAGTGAGGTGGAATCGAAGTAGACGTTCAGGCGTATCTCAGTGGCGCCTTCGGCGGGGTCCAGGCGGAATTCGAGCCAGCCTCGCCCCGGCAGCTTCATCTCTGCCCGCAGCAGCAGCCGCCGGGGTGAGCGCAGGTCCTCCACGCGCCAGAAGTCGACCACGTCGTTGATGCGCAAGCGCGAGGCCTGCCGTCGGCCGCGGGCCGAGCCGACTCCCATGAGGATGCGGTCCAGCACCCCCCTGAGCCGCCAGAGCCAGTTGTTGTGAAACCAACCTTCCCTGCCGCCAATACTGCAGATGGACTTGAACAGAGCCTGGGTATCCTTGTGCGAGGTCAGTCTGTGACTCACGGTGTAGCGGGCGGGGTGATGCAACTCCTCGAGACGGAGGGCCAGTTCGTGGGCCGGCGGATAGGCGTCGGACCAGCGGCTGTGAACTTCGTCCTGCTCCTCCCGCGTCAGCGCCAGGACGATGGACTGACGGTAGCTGAGAGTGGCAAATGGCAGGATCGTCTGGATGTCGTTGTTCTGGCAGACGACCTCGTTGGCGGAGCTCTCGAACAGGCATCTAACGATCGGCTGGGGAACAGGGGTCAGGAGGCTGCCGAAGTAGGCACAGAGACGGGCACTGGGGAAGGGGCAGTCAAAGATCAGCATCCGGCGGCCGAGCACGTCCGCCAGGATGCGCAGCATGCTCTTGTACGAGTGGACTTCCTTCCCCCCGATGTCGAACAAGCCTCCTGCGGTCGACTCGGTCTCCAGAACCCCAACCAGGTAGGTGATCACATCCCGGATGCCGATAGGCTGACAGCGGGTGCGGGCCCAGGGCGGGGCCGGAAGCAGGGGCAGACTCTGCACCAGGTGCTTCATCAATTCGTACGAGGCGCTACCCGAACCGACGATGATGGCAGCACGCAGGACGGTCGTCGGCACCGGCCCCTTCGTCAGTTCGTCGGCGACGTCCATACGGCTGCGCAGGTGGGTCGACAGTTCGGCTCGCAGGTCTCCCAAGCCGCCAAGATAGATGATGCGCTTGACCCCGGCGGCGGCGGCGGCAACCCGGAAGTTCTGCGCGGCCGTACGGTCGGCGGCCGCAAACTGGCGGCGACTCAGCAGCATGGAGTGGATCAGATAGTAGGCGGTATGTACGCCCTGAAGCGCCGTCAGCAGGCTAGCCGATTCGAGGGCATCGGCGACGACGATCTCACAGGTGGGCCAGCGCTCGGCGTATTCGGGCGAGGGAGCGCGTACCATGACCCGCACGCCGTAACCGCGCTTTACCAGCACCGGAACCAGCCGTCCGCCGATGTAGCCGCTGGCGCCGGTCACCAGGACCTTGCCCTGCAACGCCAGGGGCCGGGTCGGTAACTCACGGTCAATGATGACTTCGGGCGCGTCGGTTATGGGAGCCTGTGTCATCTGCTTTCACGCCCTCCGGTGGTGAATGGACGAGGCTGGCCAAAACCCTCAGCAGAGCGTGTTTCTGCTGCGCTTGGGGGAGCAGGCGCAGGTGCCGAAGCGGGGTCTATGGGGCCACTGACTGCAGCATTCCGCGCATACGGCTGGCCAGGATGACTAAGTCCACCGGCTTCTCGATGAAGTCAGTGACCGGCAGCCACTCCGAGTCGATGTCACGCGGGCCAAATCCCAAGGGAAACTTTTGGTTGACGGCGGTCAGCATCAGGATGGGCACGTCTTTCAGTGGCCCCCCCTGTTGACGAATCTTTCTGGCCAGCCCAAAGCCTGCGGAGGCATCCTCTGGGAACATCACGTCCAAGACCACCAGATCGGGCTTGGTCTCGAGCATGCTCTTGAGTCCGCCCTCGGTCGTCAACTCGGCCCGCACGCGGTGGCCGCTCGACTCCAGTACGGTCGCTACCGCGTGGGAGAAGTCGGCGTCATCATCAACAATCAGTACATACGCCATCCTGCACCTCTTCCTCGTCTGCTGTCACTTCCGACCCCTCGGTAGGGGTGGGTATCCTGACCACGAACTTCGTGCCGAGTCCTGGTTGACTTTCCACGCGCAAGCGGATCCGATGGGACTGGGCCACCTCGCGCACGATGGCCAGGCCAAGTCCGGTCGACTCGCTACAGTGTCGAACCGCTTCTTCGGTACGGTAGTACTCAGCGAAGATGCAGGGCAGCTTAGCGGAACTGATCCCGATTCCGTGATCCTCGACGGTGACGGTCACGCCCGTGGTGGAGTCGACCTCATAGGTCAAACTCACCTCACCGCCGTCATAGGAGTAGGCGACGGCATTGGCCAGCAGGTTGTCGAAGAGCATCCGCATGTGGTCCTCCGGCAACACCAGGAAAACTGCGGCGGGCTGTCCCTGGATACGTATTCGAATGCCCCGGCGTTCGGCCTGCGGACCGACTTGCTCAGCCGACCGGTTCAGGACCTCCGCCAGGTTCAATCGCGTCGGGGGAGGCTGCTCCTGGCCAACCGAACTGAGGTTCGCCAACTGCAGCATGTCTCGGATGGCCCAGGCGAGGCGCTGGGAGCGGGCCTCGATGCGGCCCGCAGCATCGATCGCCTTGGCGGGAAGGATCCCGCAATAGCCTTGCACGAGCAACTGGGCGTTCGCGTGGATGGCGGCAAAGGGCGCTTTCAGCTCGTGCGTCGTATGCAGCATGTGCCGCGCTCTCTCGGCCTGGGCATCCACCAACTGGCGGTTGGTGACGGCAAGCGCCAGGTCCCGGTCTTGTACCATGCGCGCCAGATGGGTGGTCAGAAACCAGACGATCAGCCAGAACAACTGCGGGAGAAAGAGGTGTACCAGCAGCACCGAGAGACCCCCGCGGAACGGTTCGCCACTCCAGGGCAGGATATACGCTGTGGCCAGCAGCCCCCGGAGGCGGGCCAGCCCACAGAGGCTGTACAACAGGCAGGCAAGAACCGTGACCAGAAAGCTGTTCAGAGCCGAGAAGAAGATGCAGGCGAGCACAACGTGGAAGAGATAGGCGAAGTAGATGGGTGTATCCGTGTAGCCACAGAAATGCACCACCGCCGTCAGGACCGCCAAGTCGGCCACAATCTGGGACCAGAGATTGACTTTCACTTGCCGCGTTGCGGTTTCGGGCCGGAGAGTCCGCAGGTGCTGCCGGAATCCCAGGTTGGCGACGGCCAGCAGAAGACCGGTTCCGAAGGGCCAGACGAGGCACGGCAGGACCCCCAAGGAGGTAAACAGCGAAGGGACCCAACTCAGCGATCCGAAGAGTGCCAGGATGGCGGCAACGCCCCAGCGCAGACGGCAAAACCAGCCGGCGTTCTCGAGCAGCAGTACCTCAGGAAGGGTACCGCCGCGGGTGTGAGCACAGGCGAGAGAGGCGCTCGGGACCGGCGCTCCCAGCGGCAGTTCGTAGGCGGCCATCACTGTCTGCGCGCTGTTGCCCATCAGAAGTAGCCAGATGCAGGGGTCTTCTCACACTTGCCCAGGCGCCTGTCGACCGACTGCGGGTGCGCCGCCGGACGAGGGGTGGATTTCGTCCGTGCGGGGAGGGGGTTCGCCTGCCCTGCCATGGTTCTCATGCGACCAGTCCCGCCAGCGCGAGTCGGCGTTCCTGAGGCAGGGTCGGCTGGAAGGAGGCCAGCAGGTGCTCGCGCAGGAAGCCCACCAGGGCCACCCGTACGGCTGGCCAGGCGGAGAGCTGGTCGAGCGCCGACGCGCACAGCCGCTGCACGTGGTCCATCGTAATGGTAGGCGCCGCGGGCCCGTGTTGGGCCATCGTGTCCTTGCTCCGCAGCGCGTCCGTTCCGAGGGTTTTGCCGACGACCGGTTCAGCGCCATGGCAGTCCAACAGATCGTCCATCAGTTGGTAGGCAGTCCCAATCAGGTAACCGGCTTCCTGCATGGCCGCGGCCAAACCCCGGTCGCCCCCAGCGCACACGTGTCCGACAAAAGCAAACAGCGGTCCGGTCTTACCCCGGGCTAGTTGCAGGCAGGTGGTCTCGTCCAGACGGCGCCCGCGATGCACCAGCTCCTGGGCAATCTCCGCGGCGCAGACCTCGCGGACCTTCTTGAGGAACGCGCCGGCATACAAGCCATCTGCCGCTTGCGTGATGATTTCCAGGCTGGAACACAGAAACCAGTCACCGATAAGCACGGCAGTCGGCGCGCCGGAGCTTCGCCACAGGGTCGGACACGAGCGCCGGATCAGCGCTTGGTCGATGACGTCGTCATGGCAGAGGGTGCCCGTATGGACCAGCTCCACCGCGGCGCAAGCCTTCAGCAGGACATCCACCCCAGCCGGGTGGCCGCACGCCAAGCTAAGGGTCGCGCCAAAGTGAGTTCGCAGCATCTTGCCCGGTAGCAGCGATGCCATCATGGCGCTGTCCCGAAGCGGTAGTTCCGGCGCCAGCACGACGTCCAACACCAATTGGCGGACGTTGGCCGCAATGCCGACCGCAGAGTCGTTCGTACTCTTTGCTTCGCTCACCGTGAAGGGCTCCATGCGACCTGTCCAGCCTTACCCAAACAGCTTTCAGGCGACGGCCAACCTGGCTACCCGCCAGGCACGACTCCCGCCAGCTAGGGCCACCCCAGTGGGCGGCAATACCTGACGAGGACCGCTGCCATCCGCACCTATGCGGACTGCAACCGAGTCTGAGACACAGGCAGCTAACCTGGGGTTGCCGGGCCGACGCATTTCCGAGCGCCGCACCACCAACAGAGCCTTTCGTCAAGAAAGGTTCCTTGTCACGCTATTCTACGATCCCACAATGTGGTAGTCAAGGCGCGTGGCAGATTTCTTCGGAATAGGCGGACGGCACACTAGGGCAAGGGTCTCCACGGGTGAAACTCGACCAGCTCCCCGGCGGCTCTCTCAGGAGCCTCTGGCGGCGCGACCACTACCCCATCGGCGTTGCCGCCGCCAGCCAGGTCCGACGAACTGCGCGCCAGGACGGGGGTGACCTGCGGGCCGCCAGTTCCGTACTGCACGATCGCCGGGATGAGGCGAACCCGCCCCCCCTTGGAGGCCAGCGGCGTGCTCAAGGGCAAGTACAGGCGGGGCCGACAATGGGCGGGATCCAGGCCGGATAGCCGCCGCAACGCGGGGAGCACAAACTCGAAGAATCCAGTCATGGCGCTGAGCGGTGGCCCAGGTAGCCCGAAGAGGTGGCGATCGCCATCCTTCACGGCATAGAGCAGAGGTTTTCCGGGCTTCATGGCTACGCCGTGAAAGATCACCGAGGCGCCACTGGCTTCCACCGCCTCACGGACCAGGTCGTAGCGCCCCACCGACATGCCGCCGGTGAGCAGGACGACATCGGCGGCCGCGATCGCCTGGGAGAGCGCAGCCGTCAGGACGTCCACCTGGTCCGCGAGGCGGACATAGGAGATCCGCCCGAAGCCCCACTGGCCCAGCGCGGCAGTGAGGGCCGGACCATTCGAGTTGCGGATTTGATAGGAGCGCACCGACTGTCCGGCTTCACGCAACTCAGAGCCCGTACACAAGACCCGCACCGAGGGGCGACGATGCACGAGCACGCGGGTGAGTCCGACCGCCGCACAGAGGCCGAGGTGAAGCGGCGTGAGGATCGCCCCCCGCGAAACTAGGGTGGCACCCGCCGCCGCGTCCTCGCCTTGGCGCAGGATGTTCTGGCCTGGCTCGGCAGCGGCGGTGAACCTGACGCCGCCCCCGCTCTCCTCGGTTTCCTCCACCACGACCACCGCGTCCGCGCCCACCGGCATACTGGCCCCGGTCATGATGCGCACACAGGTTCCCGGTAGAACGCGGGAGCTGGGCGGCTGTCCGGCGGGGATCTCGCCCGCCAGGACGAGGGTGGCTGATCCTGTCTGCAAGTCCCGGGCCTGGACCGCGTAGCCGTCCATGGCCGCACGGTCGGTGGCGGGCATATCGCGGTCAGCGCAGATGTCCTCAGCCAGGCAGGAGCCGCAGGCCAGATGCAGAGGCCGCCGCCGGGCCGGCAGGGGAGTAAGGTGCTGAAACACAAGATCC
Organism: uncultured Victivallales bacterium; assembly: GCA_903834675.1. The sequence continues at coordinate 7,424 of CAILKC010000829.1, forward strand.
AGCGCTTGATGTGGCAAGAGCATGAACGGCCTCCTTTGCCAGGCAGAAAGGGGTGGCGCTTGCCGCGTCGACCCCAGCCCCCGGCCACCCTGGCGTCAAGCCCAGGGTCTGCGGGTCGAAGAGCCGAAATATACCCCCAGCTTGGATGCAAGTCGGTACTAGCTCTGTTGCCCGCCATCCATCCACGCTCCCGTCCGCCGCCTGCTGGTCGGCGCCCCCAGCCACGATGGACACCGATCTGATGACCCTCAAGGACCTCGCCGAGTACCTGAAGATGTCCGACCGGACGCTCTACGGGTATGCCCAGAAGGGGCTGCTACCCGGCCCCAAGATTGGCTCGGCCTGGCGTTTCCGCAAGGCCGATATCGACGCCGGGATCGAGGAACAGCGCCAGTTGACGGAACAGAGCACCTCGGCGCGGCGGAAGGAGCGGTAGGCGCGGGGTGTCCGCCGGGGTAGGCGCGGGGTGTCGGTACCGCGCCCAGGCCGCGCAGCGGCCGCTATGGAATAGGCGCGTGGTCGCGCCAAGGACAGAAAGCGGTGTCAAGCCACCGGCAGTCCAAAGCTTGGCCTGGCGGCCGGCGCGGTCTGGAACTGAGTCCCGGGGAACACGGGACTCTTTGGAGTGCCTGCGGCTAGACGCAGCTTTGAGACGGCGCGTTGGCGCGCCTTAGGGCCGGGTACCGGCGCCCCCGGCCTACTATGGGTTATTCCGGGCCGAGCGGAACGATCCGGCCCGTTGGAGGGCGGCTCTGTCGAAGACCGTGAGCCTGTCGAACTGGCGTGGCCGCCGCGGCGCTCGCACAGGAGCGCCCTCCAGGCGTCCGGCGGACCCGCCGGGCGCGGCCGCGGTCCCAAAGCTGACGGCGCTTTCTCAAAGCCCCGCCCGGCTTCGTCATGGGTTTGCACCCAGGGTGGCCGTTGTCTATAGTAGATACCACAGCGTGGCACTTGAGGTTGCGGGGCCACGGGTTGTCCGTCGCGGGCGCGGCGTCGGTCCGCGGCTCAGTAGCCACTCCAGGCCAGCAGGTGAGCATGTTCAGAGATATTCCCCCCCCGGTCCGGTCAGAAGTGCCCATGAAGGATGTTCAGAACAGCTACGACGACCGGAAGGTCCCGATCTACAAGGTGGGCGTGAAGGACATTCGTTACCCCATCAAAGCGCTGGACCGTCAGCAGCGCTTTCAGTCGACGGTGGCGCGCGTCTCGCTTTTCGTCGATTTGCCGCACCAGTTCAAGGGCACCCACATGTCGCGCTTCGTGGAGATCCTGAACGAGCACGGCCGGGAGATCTCCCATGGCAGCATCGCCACCATCCTGGCCGCGATGGTGGAACGGCTGAACTCCGAAACCGCGCACATCGAGGTCCGTTTCCCCTACTTTGTGATGAAGCGGGCGCCCGTCTCGGGAGCCGCGAGCCTGATGGACTACGACTGCGCCTTCCTGGCCGAATACAGCCGGGGTAACTCCAAGCCCGACACCATCATGGAAGTCCAGGTCCCGGTGGCGTCACTGTGCCCCTGCTCGAAAGAGATCAGCGAGGCGGGGGCGCACAACCAGCGCTCGATCGTGACCATCAGGGTGCGCTACTGTGCTTTTGTCTGGCTCGAGGAACTGATTGACATCGCCGAGGGGGTCGCCAGTTCGGACGTCTATGCCCTGCTGAAGCGGGAAGACGAGAAGCACGTGACCGAACGGGCCTACCGGAATCCGGCCTTTGTGGAAGACCTGGTACGCAGCGTCGCTGTACGACTGCGGAGCGACCCGCGCATCACCTGGTACCAGGTCGAAAGCGAAAACTTCGAGAGCATTCACAACCATTCGGCCTACGCCATGGTGGTGAGCGAGTGCCCCCCTGGCGCGGCGTCGGCGTAGGCCGAAGGCAGGAGTGCGCTACTCGAGTCCGTGGGCCATCCTGGCGCTCTGCACGGTGTTGAACATGAGCATGGTGATGGTCATCGGGCCGACGCCGCCAGGCACGGGGGTGATCAGGCTGGCCTTCTCCTTGACGCCGTCGAAATCCACATCGCCGACGAGGCGAAAGCCAGACTTCCGGCTGGCGTCTTCAATGCGGTTGACGCCGACGTCGATGACCACGACCCCGTCCTTGACCATGTCCGCCGTGATGGTGTTGGGCCGACCCGCGGCGGCAATCACGATGTCGGCTTGCCGGGTGAAGTAGCCGATGTCCTTGGTCCGGGTGTGGCACACGGTCACGGTGGCGTTGGCGTTCTCTTTCTTCTGCAGCAGTAGGTTGGCGACGGGCTTGCCGACGATGTTGCTTCGGCCGACCACCACCACATGCGCGCCGGCAGTCTGCACGCCACTGCGCGCCAGTAACTGGATGACCCCGTGGGGCGTACAGGGCAGAAAGGCCTTCTCGCCGATCACCATCTTGCCCACATTGAAGGGGTGGAAGCCGTCGACATCCTTGGCCGGGTCGATGGCCAACAGCACCTCGCTCTCGTTCAGATGCTTCGGCAGTGGCAACTGCACCAGGATGCCGTGGATGCGCGGGTCGGCATTCATGTGTCGGATCAGGGCGAGCAGTTCCTCCTGAGTGGTGGTGGCGGGCAGGCGGTTGTCGCTCGAGTATAGGCCGGTCTCGGCGCAGGCGTGTTCCTTGGCCGTCACATAGGAGGTGGACGCCGGATCGGCGCCCACCAGCACCACGCCCAGTCCCGGGATGATGCCCGCGGTTTTGAGCCTGGCGCACTCTTGGCGGAGTTCCTCGCGCATCTCCTGCGCCATCTGCTTGCCGTCAATGATTCGGGCTGCCATGTGCATGTCCTTTCCATGTTTCGTGAGGGCGCTGCCCTGGTTGCGATCATCCCAGAGGGGCCGGTTCCGCGGGCTCTGGAACCTGCTGATGGACATCGATATTCCACAGCATCATGAGCGCATGCTGCAGCGTCTTGAGAATCTCTTGCAGGTAGTCAACCACCGCCCGCGGACTGCCGGGCAGCGCGTAGATCAGGGTCGACCCCGCCACCCCCGCCAGCGAACGGCTGAGCGCCGCCTGGGGGAGGGCCTGGGCGTGCTTGGTCCGGATGACTTCCATGATCCCTGGCAGCTCCTTGTCCAGGAAAGGCCGCACCACGTCAGGGGTGAGATCACGGGGGCCGATCCCGGTGCCGCCGGTGGTGATGATGACATCCGTGCCCCGGCGGAGCGCGTCCCGCAGGGCCTCGCGCAGACGGTCAGGCTCGTCGGGTAACACGGTCCTGGTCACCTCGAGGTGCCAGCGGCTACCCTCGAAGTGAGCGCGGAGCGCCTGCTCCACGGCGGGACCGCCCTGGTCTTCGTAGACGCCGCGGAAGGCCCGGTCGCTGAGCGTCACGACCAGAAAGGTCAGAGGTCGACGCAGGTGTTCGATGGCGTCGCCAGGGCGGAGTTCCCCGCCCTCAATCACCCTGGCGAAGATGCCCTCGGTCGGCATCGCGCACTTCCCGACCGCCTGGAAGATGGCGCAGCCCGCCCCGTGACACGCCTTGCCGATCTGGGTGACTTCGAGGTCGACGAGGCCAGCCCTGAGCCGATCGCGGACGGAGACCTGTCCGAGGTCGAGGCCGCGGGTGGTGATATTCTCGGCAAATTCTCCGGGTTGAAAGGTCTGACCGCACTGGGCTGAGAGTCGGGCGATGGACTCCTGTGAGAGCAGGCTGACCTGCCGATGCCAGGGACCGGCGTGGGCATCGCCCAGAATCCCGGCCGGGGTGACGCTCACCCTGGGCGCCGGCGTCTTGACCGTGCCCTTGCTTAGGGAGAGGCTGACCGCCACGATCGTGCCTTTCATGCCTCACCTCCAGGGCGGGCCACTGGCCGGCGGCGGCCGGCAGGGACAGCTTCGGGCGCCGCGACCTGCACGGCCTGCTTGGTCTTGCTGACCAGCGCCACCGTGGTGATGACCATGCCGGTGTCGATGGCTTTGCACATGTCATACACGGTCAGCAGCGCGACCGTGACCGCGGTGAGGGCTTCCATTTCAACCCCGGTCCGGTCCGTACACTTCACCTCGCTGTCGACGGCGACGCCGCCCTCTTCGATCCGGGCTTCCACCTTGATGCCGGTCAAGGGCAGGGGGTGGCAGAGGGGGATGAGGGTGGCGGTGTGCTTGGCGGCCTGGATGCCGGCGATCTCGGCCGTGACGAGGACATTCCCTTTGGCCATCAGGCCGGCGTCCACCTGGCGGATCGTCTCGGGCTGCAAACGGATGAAGCCGCGGGCCTTAGCCACCCGGTGTGAGACGACCTTGTCAGAGACGTCCACCATGCTGGGCCGACCGCGCGCATCAAGATGAGTCAGTGGTTTCATCCGCCCGCTCCTTCCGTCGGCGTCTTACCCGCCGATCTCGCAGAATGGATTGCTGCTCTTGTTGCCCCTGACCGGCTTCATCTCGACGGCCAGCCGCAGGGCACCCTCGATGCCATGCTCGCGCAGAGAGTAGGCCAGATCGCTGAACAGGCAGGGGATAACGTAGCCCGTGCTGGTCACGCGCAAGCGATTGCAGCGCTCACAACGCCCCCCATCGCCCCCGATGACAGGCCAGAAGCGGCCCGCCTCCAGGTCCATTTCCCGGATGAAACGAACGGCCAGGCCGCGCTGCCGGGCGAAGGCGGCGACCTCGCGGGCGTCGTCCTCTTCCGGAGATTCGGCCACCACACAGTTGAGTTTGATCGTCTCAAAGCCCGCCGCGATGGCCGCCTCGAGGCCCGCCAGCACCTCGTCCAGAGCCCCCACCGGCGTGATCTCACGGAAGCGGGCTGGGCGCAACGTATCCAGGCTGAGGTTCACCCGACGCAGCCCGGCGCGCCGCAGCGGCACGGCGTACCGCGGCAGCAGCACTCCATTGGTGGTGAGCCCGACATCGGTAATGCCGGGAGTGTGGCAGGCCGTCTGCACCATCTCCACGATCTCCTCGCGCAGCAGGGGCTCGCCGCCGGTAAAGCGGACCTTGTCCATGCCGAGGTCACGGGCGGTGGCAATCAGGGCTCGGATATCGTCCAGTGAGAGTAGCGCACCCTTGGCCGCGCGGCCCTTGGGGAGGCGGTCCGGGCGGCAGTAGCGGCAGCAGAGGTTGCACTCCGGCGTGACCGAAATGCGCAGGTAATGAATCCGGCGGTTGCAGGCGTCGACCAGCCCCGGCGCCATCTTGGCCGACGGCGCCGCGACGCTGGGGCTCTGCTCCCGGGCGCTATCGTGAGTACTCAACAGACGTCCCCGCAGGTCCGACCGGAGGGTTCCGCGGCCGGCTCGATCGCCCGGCGATAGTCCTCCGGGGTATTGAGGTTACGATACCAATCCGCCGCCGGCAGATCGACGAAGCGTACCTGGGCAGATTCAAATAGCTCGGTGATCCGGCGTCCGCCCCGGCGCAGGACCCTGCGGGCCAGCGGCAGCATGGTCTTGCGGTACACGGCAAACAGCGGTTCGTGGCGTCCGTTCGCAGAGACCGGCATGACGATATCATACCCATCGCTGGCCTTCAGCAGCTCGAGGACGAACCCGAGGTCGAGGTGCGGAATATCACAGGCGGTCACGAAGTTCAGCTCGTGCGCCGAGGCCGAGACACAGGAGAGGATTCCCATCAGCGGCCCCTGGTCAGGTTCCTCGTCCGGCACCACGGGCAGCTGCATGAAAGCGTATTTTTCCGGGCGGTTGGCGCCGATCAGCACCTGGTCGAAGAGGGGCTCCAGTTGCCGTGCGATGTGCTGGATCAGCGGCTGTCCGTCAAGCGGTAGCAGGCTCTTGTCGGTACCCATTCGGCGGCTTTGCCCGCCGGCGAGGATGATGGCCGTGGCCGTCTGCCGCAGCAGCCAGCGTCCGGCCGCGAAGGTGAGGTCGGACGCTGGCCGGTCCCAGCCGCGACCGTCAGAGCGGATCACGCGGTCGGCTAAGGGCATGACCTCGGCACAGGACGGCTTCACCTCCGTGCCCTTCGGCGCGGCTATCACCAGGAAGACGCCGGGCTCAACCACGTGGCGGACCGAGTTGGACTCGCAGACTATGGCCACCCCCGGCGGGATCCGCCGCAGGAGCTCCGCCAGCCCCTCGGCCAGGTGGTCCCGGCGCACCCGCAGCCAGAAGACCCGCGCGGCGCCCGCTGCCAGCAGGCGGGTGGTGTCCTTGCCGGGAGGTCCGGCGTTCTCTTCTGTAATGCAGTAGGGCCCCGTAAACCCGGCACAGGCCCCGCAGCCGCTACCACCGCGCGGGCAGCTCCCCTCATGGTCTTGCACCGTGGTGATCTTGATGGCCACCACCGCGCTTCGGCCGGACTGTCGACAGATGACCTCGCAGGCAAACGTCGTCTTGCCGACCTGCCGCGCCGTGGCGCCGATCACTGCCATGTCTGGTCGCAGCAGCATCCCGTGACACGCTCTTCTTCATCCTCGTCGGCCATTCCGGCGGACTCGTTCAAGGGGAGACCCGCTCGATGGTCGCAGCGCAGACCTTGTATTCGGCCGTACGGGTCACGTTGTCGAAGGCATCGTTGGTCAGCAGGTTCGTCCCTGCCTCCACGAAATGGAAGGGCATCCACAGCACCCCTTCACGCACCTTACGCGCCACCCGGGCCCGAACCACGATGGCGCCACGGCGGGAGCGCACCTGAACCCGGTCGCCGTCCTGGATGCCAAGCCGTTCGGCATCCACTACGTGCATCTCTACAAAATTCTCGGGGTCCTTCTGATCCACTACCCCGGTCTTGCGGGTCATGTTGCCAATATTGTAGTTGTACAACGTGCGCCCGGTCGAGAGGACCAGCGGGTACTCGGCATCGGGCTCTTCGGCCGGTGGGCGATAGCGGATGACGTGGAACAACCCCCGGCCACGGGTGAAGCGGTCCTGATGCAGGAAGCGGGTGCCCGGATGGTCCGCCGTCGGGCACGGCCATTGCAGCCCCCGCTGTTCGATCCGGTCATAGGCAACGCCGCTCATGGCGGGCGACAGCGCCGCGACCTCATCCCAGACCGCGCTGGCGTCGGGGTAATGCAGCGGGTAGCCCATGGCTGTGGCGACGGCGCAGAGAATCTGCCAGTCGGCCCGCGCCTCGCCGGGCGGTTCGACCGCTTTACGGATGCGCTGGATGCGCCGTTCGGTGTTGGTGAAGGTGCCGTCCTTCTCCGCGAAGCAGGTGGCGGGCAGGACGACGTGAGCGAGCTTGGCCGTCTCGGTCATAAAGATGTCCTGGCAGACGAGAAACTCGAGTTTTCCGAGACTGCGGGCCACCTTGGTGCTGTTGGGCTCGCTGCGGACCATGTCCTCGCCCATGCAATAGCAGGCCTTGAGCACGCCTTCTCCCGCCTTTTCGACGAAGTCGGTCAGGCGTCCGCCCTGGTTCGTCGGCAGGGTGCAGCCCCAGGCTTTTTCGAACTTCGCCCGGGCGTCAGGGTCGGTCACCTTCTGGTAGCCCGGCAAGGCATAGGGCATGGCGCCCATGTCGCAGGCGCCCTGGACGTTGTTCTGCCCGCGGATGGGATTCACCCCCGAGGACTCCTTGCCGATCTGGCCGCAGAGCATGGCCAGGTTGGCCAGATTCTGCACGTTCTCGGTGCCGCAGGTATGCTCGGTGATGCCCAGGGTGTAGAAGATGGCCGAGGGCGTGCCGGTGGCGTACCATTCGGCGGCGCGGCGGATCAGGTCGGCCTCGACGCCGCAGACCACCGCGGCCTCCTCAACTCGAGTCGTCCGCAGGTTGGCCAGGAAGGCTTCCACGTTCTCGCAACGCGCCGCGATAAAGGGCTGGTTATGCAGTCCGCGCTCAACGATGTGGCTCATCATGGCGTTGATCAGCATGTTGTCGGTGCCATGCCGATGCTTGATGTGAATGTGCGCATGGCGGGCCATCCAGGTCTCGCGGGGATCGCAGACGATCAGCCGCGCGCCGTTGCGGATGGCCTTCTTCAACTCCAGACCCAGCACCGGGTGCGCTTCCGTCGGGTTTGCCCCGATCAGGAACAGCGTCTGGATGTTCTTGATCTCCTCCATGGAGTTGGTCATGGCGCCCGAGCCGAAGGCAGACGCCAGCCCGGCCACCGTCGGCGCGTGGCAGGTGGTGGCGCACTGGTCGATGTTGTTGGTCTGCCCCGCGATCCGGGCGAGCTTCTGCATCAGGTAGTTCTCTTCGTTCGTGCAGCGCGACGAACTCTGGAAGGCCACGCCCTCGGGGCCGTACTTGTCGCGGGCCGCCAACAGCCCGCGGGCCACGGTCGCCAGCGCCTCTTCCCAGGTGGCCTCCCGAAAGGCGCCGTTTTCGCGGATCAAGGGCTTCGTCAGCCGCTCGGGCGAGTGGATGAAGTCGAAGGCAAAGTGCCCCTTGACGCAGAGGTTGCCGTCGTTCTCCCCCAGGCCGGGTTCGGTGGTCACCCGCACCACCCGGTTCAGGCGCCGGTTGACATTCAGCTCGAGTTCGCAACCGACGCCGCAGTAGGTGCAGGTGGTGCGCACCTTGACCAGGTCCTTCGTCCGTCCTAAGCCTTTGGCCGCCTTCTCACGCATGGCGCCGGTGGGGCAGACGCGGATGCACCCGCCGCATAGCTCACAGTCCGATTCGTGCAGCGGTCGACCGTGCGCCGTATTGATCTGCATCGTGATCCCCCGGCCGTCGGACGTCAGCGCGCTCACCCCCTGCACCTCATCGCAGTACCGCACGCAACGACTGCAGCGCACGCATTTCTCGACGTCGTATTCGATGCCACGGTTTTCCGCTGTGTAGTTGAGCAGCGTGGGTTCGGTGTGTCGGAAGGTCCCGTAGGCCCACTCATTCGCTCCGTAGCGGTAAGAGAGATCCTGCAGCATGCAGTCACCGTCCGCATCGCAGCTTGTGCAGGCGACCCGGTGCTCGCTGAGCAGCAGTTCGAGGATTGCTTTACGGCGCGCGCTCAGTTCCGCGGATTCGGTGAGGACGTTGATCCCTGCTGCTGCCGGCGTCGTGCAGGCGAGAACGGGGTTCGCTTTCACATCGCCCACATGTACCTGGCACAGGCGGCAGGCACCGACTGATTTCAGGCGCGGTTCGTCGCAGAGGCGCGGCAGATCTATACCCGCGGCCAACGCTGCCTGCAGAATGGTCTGACCCGGCTGGGCTGTAACCTGTCGGCCATCAATGGTCAACTGGGGCATTTTATCGGTCTCCTTGTCGCCGGCTTCCGCGGTCATCACTGCTTCGTCACGGCGCTGGCAGGGCATACGTCGAGACAGGCGCCGCACTTGATGCAGCGACTCGAGTCGACGACAAAAGGCCGCCCGACTTTTCCAGCCTGCCGATCCTGGTCCTTGGCCTTTGCCGGGGGTTTTCCTATCTGACCCGAGATGCAGGCGGCCGGGCAACCCTTGGCGCAACGTCCGCAGCAGATGCAGGAGTCGGCGAGGATCGTGAAGGAAATCAGGTCGCGGCAGGCTTTGGCCGGGCAACGCTTCTCCTTGACGTGGGCCTCGTACTCCGAGCGGAAATGGCGGATGGTCGTGAGGACCGGATTGGGCGCGGTCTGGCCGAGCCCGCACAGCGAGTTCTTCTTGACCTGGGCGCCAATCTCCTCCAGCCGCGCAATGTCTTCGGGCTTGCCTTGGCCGACGCAGATGCGCTCGAGGATCTCCAGCATGCGGGTTGTGCCGATCCTGCAGGGTGGGCACTTGCCGCAGGATTCCTTGGCGCAGAACTCCATGAAGTAGCGCGCCAGGTCTACCATGCAGGTGGTGTCGTCCAGAATGATCAGGCCGCCTGAGCCCATGATGGCGCCGACTTCCTTGACCGTCTCATAGTCGATCGGCATATCCAGGTACCGGGCCGGTACGCAACCCCCGGATGGCCCACCCATCTGCGCGGCTTTGAAGGAGGCCCCACCGGGAACTCCGCCTCCAATGTCATGGACAAGTTGGTTGAGGGTTGCCCCGATGGGTACCTCCACCAGCCCGGTATACTTCACCTTGCCGGCCAGGGCGAATATCTTCGTACCCGTACCGCCCGCGGTACCCAGTTGAGCATAGGCCGAGGCTCCCATCGCCAGGATGGCCGGGATATTGGCCAGGGTTTCGACATTGTTGATGGCCGTGGGCTTGCCCCACACGCCGCTCTGCGCCGGGAAGGGTGGCCGCGGTCGTGGTTGGCCGCGCTTCCCCTCGATGGAAGCCAGGAGCGCGGTTTCCTCGCCGCAGACAAAGGCACCTGCCCCAACCTTGATACTGACGTCGAAATCGAAACCCGTGCCCAGGATATTCGTCCCGAGGACCCCGTGTTCGCGGGCTTGCCGCAGGGCAATCTCAAGGTGTTCGATGGCGATGGGGTACTCGGCCCGCACGTAGGCGTAGCCTTCCCGCGCGCCGATGGCGTAGGCACCGATCACCATTCCTTCGAGGAAGGCATGCGGATCGCCCTCGACCACCGCCCGGTCCATGAAAGCGCCGGGATCCCCCTCGTCGGAGTTGCAGATCAGGTACTTGGGATCGCCCGTCGCAGCCCGCGTGGCGCTCCACTTGCGGCCGGTGGGGAATCCCGCCCCGCCGCGGCCGCGCAGGCCGGAGGCCGTGATCTCAGCGATGACCGCCTCGGGGCTCATGCCGGTGACCACCCGCTCCAGGACCTCGTAGGCGCCTTCGGCCAGCGCGGAAGCGATGTCGGTAGGATCGATCCGCCCGCAACGGGCCAGCACAAGCTGGCGCTGCACCGTGAAAAACGGCAGGTCGACGCGCCGCGGAATCGGCCCCTGCGGTCCCTGGTAACAGAGACGCGCCACCACCCCGCGTTCGAGGAGCGTCGTGCGCACAATCTCGGGCACATCCTCGGGCTTGGTGCCAAGGTAGATAATCCCCTCGGGTTCGATGCCGATGACCGGGGCGCCGGCACAGATGCCCTGGCATCCCGTCTTGATCAGCGCGACCTCTTTCGTGAGGCCCGCCGCGGCGAGTTCACGCTCGAAGGCAGCGTGGACCTCGAGGGCACCCAAGGCGCGGCAGCCCGTCGTGCAAATACGTACCGCCCGCTGCGGTCGGCGTTCCTGCGCCTCCCGGCGTCGAGCCCGGAGCGCCTCTATCTGCCCTGTCGTTTTCAGCATCCGCGGTTCTCCCTAACGGTTCGCGTCCACGGGGGACGTCGCTGTGGCGGCCATGTTCTGCAGGATCTTGACGGCCCCATCTGCCGTGAGCTGACCGAAATAGCGATCGTCGACAAGCATGACAGGGGAAAGAAAACACGTGCCGAGGCAGGCAACGGTCTCCAGCGAGAACAGCCTGTCGGTCGTGGTCCCGCCGTCCGCTACTCCCAGATGCCGGGTGACCGCCTCCAGTATCCTGGGCGCCCCCCGGACGTGGCAGGCGGTGCCGCGACAGACGCGCACCGTGTGCCGACCGTGAGGCTTCAGGTGAAACTGCGCATAGAAGGTGGCTACCCCGTAGAACTTGGCAACCGGCACCCCACTCAGGCGCGCCAATTCGTCCAACGCGGGCCGAGGGAGATATCCGTAGCGCTCCTGCACCGCCTGCAGGGCACTGATGACGTCGCCTTCCTGGAACGGGTGGCGCGCCGAAACGATCTCAGCCACCGGGCGGAGATCCAGGCTTGACTCAGTTCCTTCCGACATCGGCAGAGACGTCCTTTCAATAAAACGCCACGCCTCGGTCAGCAGCATGCGAGCCCGCTACGCCGAGGCTTACGCGGCCAGGCGCCATCCATGAAGGGCGCTACTATAGGACTGCCACAATGTGGTTGTCAAGGTGGAGGGGGCGGCTGGGGCGCAAGTCTGTTCCCTAGAGGCTTCTGCCCGGCACGGCGGGGGGACGGTCGGGCCGACCGGTGCTCCACGCCTGGCGCCTGTCTGGCGCGAGGCGGATTAGAGATGCTGTCGCTGGCGTCTCTTCCGCCCGCAGGGCGTGGAGGTCGGCGGTCTGTCCGGCTGGGGATACGGCGGGGACCGCCGACTCCAGGGCTGGGGATACGGCGGGGACCGCCGGCTCCAGGGCTGGCCCCCGGCCACAGCTTGCGGGTGTGTTGACCTGCGGAGTTTCAGGTGGGATAGTTCATCCACCGCCCGCGCCGCCGGTCAGAACTCAGGGGAGCAGAACCATGAAGATGCCCGCTACGCTGAGGCTTGCAGCCCTGTCTGTTGCGTTCGTCCTGGCGGCTCTCGCCCCGGCTCAGGAGCCCGCGCCGCCCATCGTGGCGCCGCCCATCGTGGCGCCGGAGACGTTCCGTGAGCAGACTATCTACATTCCCTATGAGGATCTCCGCAAGACCTTTGAGAAGTCAGGCCGCGGGGTCTTTCTGCCCTACGAGGAGTTCCA
>CAILKC010000830.1 GCA_903834675.1 uncultured Victivallales bacterium
CCAGTGCCAGTGGGGATACCGCGAACCTGCCCGGAACGGGCTTGGCATCGCGGGCTCCAGGGCCACGAGGGATACCGCGCCAGTGCCAGTGGGGATACCGCGAACCTGCCCGGAACGGGCTTGGCATCGCGGGCTCCAGGGCCACACTCGGAACTCGGAACTTGGAACTCAGAACTGATTTCCTTGCATCCGTTTCGGGGCAAGTCTATGGTGTCTGCCCGCTGGTCGGGGGTGGTCAGCACAGATACGTAATCCATCGCCCCTGTTGCCCGGAGACGTTGTCGATGAGAAAAGAACATGTTGTCATCCTGCTCGAAGAGATGCAGTCGAACTTCAAGCTGGTTCTGGAGTCGCATCATGCCCTGCGCCAGGAGATGCATGGCCTCTTCGACAGCCTGGGGGAGAGAATCGACGGCGTTGAGAGCACCCTGAACGCCAAGATCCAAGGCGTCCATGACAAGCTTGACGCCAAGATCCAAGGCGTCCATGACGAGCTGACCGCTGAGATCCAGGGCGTCCACGACAAGCTGGACGCCAAGATCGACGCGCTCGCGGTGGACCTGAGCGCGCACCGGGCTGACACCGAAGTCCATGCTGCCGGCAGCTACCGCGTCGGGGAGAAGTAAAGGCCTGCCGGGTGCCCTTGGGCGGGCACGGTTGGGGAAGAGTGGAATCTGGCTAGATCGCAGGAGGCAGAGTGATGATTGCTTCGCACATGCGTAGAGTGGCGCAGGGCAGCAGAGTCCTGGCGCTAGGGCTGGTTCTCGCCGTCGGCATGGCGGCGCGGGCCGGGGTGCCTTCGCTGGTGGACTTCCAGGGCACGCTTACCGATGCTTCTGGAGCTGCGGTCACGGGCACGGCGAGCCTTGTTTTCTCCCTGTACCCAACCGCGACGGGAGGAACCGCGCTTTGGCAGGAGACGCAGACGGTCAACGTGGCCGCTGGCATTTACTCGACGGGGTTGGGTTCTGTGACTCCCCTGCCGGACTCGTTGTGGGCGAGCGCAGCCCTGTGGCTGGGGGTCAGGCAGAATGGCGCCGCAGAATTGCCCCAGCGGATCCGCATCGTCGCGGTGCCCTATGCGCTGCGGGCCAAGACCGCGGAGAGCGTCGTCGGCGGGGGTAGCGGCGGCAGTGGCGGGGCGCTGCCTGCGGGCGCCATGGTGTTATCGGCGACCACGGCTGACCCGGCGCTCCTTGCCGCCGGCTTCGTCGAGCTTTACGCCATGCGCCCTGAGTGCTGGCGAGCCATTTCCGTGGGGGGAAACGCTCCGTCAACCTTCAGAACGTGGCACACGGCGGTGTGGACCGGCAGCCGCATGATCGTCTGGGGGGGAGTTGCCACCTTCTTCGGTGGCACGGATCTGAACACCGGCGGCGCCTACGACCCAGCGACCGACACGTGGACGGCCACCGCGACGGTGGATGCGCCGACAGCCCGCTCGGGACACACGGCGGTATGGACCGGCAGCCGCATGATCGTCTGGGGGGGGCGTACCGACGCCGACCCCGACTACTACAAGGATAGCAAGGATATTAACATCGGCGGTGTCTATGACCCAGCGACCGACACGTGGACAGCTACCTCGACGGTGGATGCGCCGACAGCCCGTTCGGGGCACACGGCGGTGTGGACCGGCAGCCGCATGATCGTCTGGGGGGGTGATCTCACGGATACCGGCGGCGCCTACGACCCAGCGACCGACACGTGGACGGCCACCGCGACGGTGAATGCGCCGACAGCACGCAGTGGGCACACGGCGGTATGGACCGGCAGCCGCATGATCGTCTGGGGGGGGCGTGCCGGAGCAGCCTACGGCGATCTCACGGATACCGGCGACGCCTACGACCCAGCGACCGACACGTGGACGGCCACTTCGACGGTGAATGCGCCGACAGCCCGCGGCGAGCACACGGCGGTATGGACCGGCAGCCGCATGATCGTCTGGGGGGGAGATGACGGCACGGTCGGCTACCTGGACACCGGCGGCATCTATGACCCAGCGGCCGACGCGTGGACAGCCACCTCGACGGTGGATGCCCCCATGCTGCAAAGGCACCTGGCGGTATGGACCGGCAGCCGCATGATCGTCTGGTTGGGTCCAAGCTTATCCGGTGTCTATGATCCGGTTCGCAACACGTGGACGGCCCTCTCGGAGACCAACGCCCCCCACTCCACATCCGCGGCGGTATGGACCGGTAGCCGCATGATCGTCTGGGGGGGAAATCGGTTTACGGGAGAACGCGATAGCGGCGTCTACGATCCGGCCAGCGACCGCCTGCTTTACATTTATCAGAAACCCTAGGGTGAGGCCATCGGCAACTCACACAGCCCGCCGGGGCAGGCTTGCCCGGCGGGCCTCTCAGATACGGCGGAAGCCCTGGCTACGCCAGAGCGGACCGCCGACTCCAGACGAGATACGGGCGAGCTGAGGGTTCGGCAAGGGCCTCTCAGATACGGCGGAAGCCCTGGCTTACGCCCGAGCGGACCGCCGACTCCAGGCGAGATATGGGCGAGCCGAGGGTTCGGCAAGGGCATCAGGAGACAGGCGATGGGATCATTGTCAGCCCTGCACCAGCATATCGCCACCATCTTGCGGTGCGCTCTGTTTCTCCTCGCCTGTACGGTTCCGGCCGTGGCGGGCGGGAGGTTTGGCAACGCGGTGGGCGAGATGCGGCCCGGAGCGGTCGGCCAGGGCAGCCGCGTGTTCATGGGTCGCGGTATGATCGTGTCGCCAGCGCCGGAGGATTTCCTCCTGCGCCCCGCGGCGGTGGTGCGCTTCGCGGTGGGCCGCGTAGGGACCCTTGAAGGCCAGAGCGTGCAGACGGTCATGCCGGGCGGCAGCACCGCGCCGATCAGCGCGGTGGCCCCGCTCGGCTTCGTCTTCCACCACTGGAGCGACGGCGTCACCGCCAATCCGCGCAGCGTTGTCGGCGTGATCGCGGACGTGACCCTCACGGCAGTGTTCTGGATCGACGGCGAGTTCCTGAGCGAACTGAATGCGTCGGACGTGGCCAGCGGGCACGGCTGGTGGGATTTGAGCGGCAGCTACCCCACGCGCGTGGCAGGAAATCCATTGGTGCTCACGCTGGTGCATGACGCCCATGGCAGGCTTACAGGCACAGCGACCTACACGGTGGGAGAAGCCACGACGGTCAACCTGCCCATCAGAGGCAGCGTGAGAGGAGCTGGAGGTAACATCGCGCTGAAGCTTGCGCTGCGAGGGGCGGCCAGGGACAGGTCAGTGCGCCTGGCCTTGAGGCTGGACTTGGCCGTGGACCCCGACGCCGGGCAACTCGTTGGCGCCATCGTCGGCAGCGTGGTCACCGGTGATGAAAAGACGCCGGTTGCCGAGACCCTGACGCTGCCCATCCCGAGGGCAATGAACGGCACCTGGACGCTACTGTTTGATCTGGTTCAGGACGCACGGGGCGTCACGGGCACGGCGTTGCTGACTCTCTCCAACGGCGCGGGCTACGTCTGCGAGGTACAGGGTCGAACCCGCGGCGGCAACGCGGTACTCAGTCTGGCCGGCTACCCTGCTGGTCCGGCGGCGCGGGGGGGCGGGATACGGACCACCATCACTCCATTGGAAGGCGGCTGGGCCCGGCTGGAGAGCTTCTCGGGCCGAGGGTATGGGCAGGTGGTGGGGTGGTAGGCGGAGAGGCTGAGTCTGGTGACAGAGCATGGATGACAACGACAACCCGTCGAGTGTGCCCATCGAGGCGGTGCCGCGCACCTGGCACTTGCGCCTGGCGTACGATGGCACCGCCTTTCACGGCTGGCAGGTTCAGCCTGGCCAGCGCACGGTC
>CAILKC010000831.1 GCA_903834675.1 uncultured Victivallales bacterium
GGCGGGGACCGTCGGCTCCAGGGCTGGGGGACGGTCGAGCCGAGCGCCGGCTCTGGATGGGGATACGGCGGGGACCGTCGGCTCCAGGGCTGGGGGACGGTCGAGCCGAGCGCTGCTCCAGGGCTGGGGGACGGTCGGGCGGAGCGCTGCTCCACGCCTGGCGCCCGTCTGGCGCGCGGCGGATTAGAGATGCGGTTCCTGGCTGTCTCTGCCGCCCGCAGGGCGTGGAGGTCGGTCACGTCTGGACGCACCCTGAAGGCTAGAACCAGGGCCGGTTGGCCTTCAGTTCGTTCATCCAGCCTTGGACATTGTTCGAGCCCACGTGGCCGTCCATGTAACCCGCGTTGGTCATCGAGACGTGGCCGGTTATCCAGGCCGACCACAGCCCTGGGGTGACGCTGCGCGCCATGTTAGCGCTACCATTATCGAGCCAGGAGACCGCATCCTGCCAGAGGGGCAAGTTGGCCGGTGAGACGCGTAGGCGGGATTCCTTGATGCCGCCCATGTAGGGGTTGAGGAGGCTGTTGGCGGAGGTGCTGCTGCTGATACATAGGCTGGAAAGGTAAGACGTCTGATCCGCCCCCTGGGCGTTGGCCATCGTGGACATGCTTGGGCATTGCCAGGTCTTCCAGTCGCCGACGTAGGTCTGGTAGCGCCGGTGGACATAGCCCGTGGCGACTGGCGCGGGGGGAGTCAGTGGGGTGGCCGCAAACTTGTTCCCGGTCCAAACCTTGCCCGCGCAACAGGCACTTGGAGGATTGGCGGCGTCGATCCCCGTGTCGAGAAAGACCAAGGGGAACGTCTGATCGCTGTCGTTCAGGTACATGGCGGTGCCCAGCGTGACTTGCTTCAGATTACTCTGGCAGGACGCCTGGCGCGCCTTCTCGCGCGCCTTGGCCAGGGCCGGCAGCAGCATGGCCGCCAGAATGGCAATGATGGCGATCACCACCAGCAACTCGATGAGGGTGAAGGTCGTCTTCCGGGTTCTCAGATTCATGGCAGACCTCCTGGCGCTACAGGTTGACGTCGCGTTCACGGCCGGACCGCTGACTCACTATTTAGGGCCGCAAAAATAGCATCGTATGCGCGGGGCGCAATCCCCCAGGGCGCCCAAGAAAGAGAGCCCCGCTGGATCTGGCAGGCGTCTGCCATGACCCCGCTTGCCTTCCTGGAGCCCGCGACGCCATCGTCCGTTTCGGGCGGGTTCGCGGTACCCGCCGTCTGCAAGACCCCCATGTACGGCGGAAGCCCCGGCAGGGCCGGTGCGGACCGCCGGCTCCAGTGTGCCTACCACCCGGAAAAAGAAACAGCTCCGCGCACTACCCCAGGGCGCCAGGGGCTCTTGCAGCTCTGCCCCCCCGCCGTGCCATGGGGTGGCCATGGACCCCGGTGCTATATTGGCACGCCCGGGGGCCAGGTCGCTGACCTCGGACCGGCAGGCGGCGCTGGGGTGACCGCTGGCGCGCTGGTTCGGCCCGGTGTAGCCCCTCTCAAGCCTTGCCGGAGGTCTGCTCATGAAGATCGGCGTTCGCTGCGGCCCGTTGCGCCTGAAGAGCAATCTGCCCGCCCTGCTGGAGTGGCTGGCGGCCAACGGTTTCACCTCGGTCGATCTGGGAGCGCCAGAGCGCGACACGGCGGCGTTGTGTCGGAGCTTGGGCCTGGAGCCCGGCTCGGTGGACCTGCCGGGGGCTGGCCAATTGCTGGCGCGTGAGCCCGAGCGCCGCATCGCCGCGATCCGGCAGGTCTGCGAGGGGATCCGGCAGGCCGCGGACCTGGGCTTGCGCACCTGGTTCGTCTGCTTTGTGCCGGAAGACCGGGAGCGCTCGCGGCAGGAGCTGTTCGAGCTCTGGCGGCGAGTCATGCCGGAGGTGGTAGGATGCCTCGAACAGGCCGGCATGCGCCTGGCCATGGAGGGTTGGCCGGGCGGCGGCCCGCAGTACCCCACCCTCGGTTGCACGCCCGAAGTGTGGCGCGCTATGTTTGCTGCCATCCCGTCCGCCGCTCTCGGCCTCTGCTTCGATCCCTCGCACCTGGTCCGCCTCGGGGTGGACTACCGCCGCGTGCTGAAGGAGTTTGGCCCGCGCGTCCACCATGTCCACGGCAAGGACTGCGCCATCGACGCCGAAGAACTCTATCGCAGCGGCCGTATGCCGCCGGCGTTCGGTTCGCCGCGCTTTGCCTGCAGCGAGGGCTGGTGGCGCTACTGCATTCCCGGCGACGGCGAGGTGTGCTGGCGCGAGGTCGCCGTTGCCCTCGAGGCCGTGGGCTACGACGGCGTGGTCAGTGTCGAACTTGAAGACGGCCTTTATATGACCGACGATGAGGGCAACCGCCGTGGGCTCCTGGCCGCTCTCAAACACCTGCGCGATGCCTGGCGCTGAGGCGCAAGGGGACGCCCGCCTGGCGCCCAAAGGAGAAACAGCGTATGGCCGACATTCTTTCTCAGGAGGTCGTCCTGGCCGTGGACCAGGAACCCTTCGAGGCGAACTCGAACTGGTTTACGATTCTATATCCGCTGATCACGCTTTACGGGGAACGGATTGAGTCCAGTGTGGCGACCTTTCCCAATCGCGGCCGCATCTGGTATCTGGTTCAGCCGCCGGGCTTGCGTCGGCAGATTCGGCCGGGTTCGCTCTGGCATGGCATGATCGAGGAGACCAACGCCTTTAAGACCTACGACCCCGACCGTGATAAGTACCAGGTGAGCCTCCGGCATGCTTTTGCGCCGGGAGCCCCGCAGTTTTTTGAGGTCATCGATTTGCAGTTTGCCGAGCCCGATGTCCGGGTGGTGCGCCGGGAGCAGGTCATGCGGCTGAACCGGCGGCCGCTGGCCGATGTTTTTCTGCGCGGTCGCGACACGGTGCTGGGGCCCTTCAACGCGGCCTGGCAGGAAGGCGATCTGCGGCTGGTGCCCCGGGAGGGGACGGCGATTCGGGTGCCCCGCCCGGTGTTTGAGAAGCTGGTGCGGGTGGAGAGCTTCGTGCATGAAGCGAACCAGTTCGACCGTCACCAGGCGGCGGTGCTGTTCAATTACCACCTGGTGCATAAGAACGACGTGAACTGGGAGGAGTTGCGGCGTCAGGGCGAAGCGGTCGATGTGCGCCCGGACCGCGACGTCCTCAACCAGGCGGTCCTGCAACTGCGCTTCAGCCGCAGCGAGAAGCAGGAGATGAAGCGCTTGCTCGAACGCCTTCAGGAGGTCTCTCTGTCCGAGGATCTGCGCGAGCGGGTTGGCGACATCAAACTGGACGCGGAGAAAGGCCTGGAGAACACCGACGAACTGGCCCGCCAGATCGGCGAGATGCCGCAGTTCAAGGAATTCCTCGAAGCCCATGTGGACATCGTCACCAGCGCCCGCATTCAGGAACAGATTGCGGTGCGCCAGATCACGATCCAGAGCGAACTTCATGTGCTCGACGCCAAGAAGCTGAAGGTTGAGGCCGACCTGGCGCGTCTGCGTCAGACCTATGACGAACGTGTGGCCCGGCAGGATGAGGAACTACGCCAACGCCACGAGGAGAAAGTGTCCGCCATCGAGCAACGCTGGCGCGAGCTGGAGACCCGTGAACACGCCATCGATGAACGCGAGCTTAACCAGACCGCACAGGTGGAACGGCTGCTGAAGCTCTATGAAGAAAAGGGGACCCAACTGGCCGAAGACGTGCTGCTGCGCATGCCGATCTTCCGCGCCATGGGCGGCGCTGGCGTTGAGGCGAACGCGGGGATGCGGCCGGACTCGGCCTCCCGCAAGCGCATTTTGAACCTGCCACCCTTTCTGAAAACCGCCAAGGACTTCACGCGCGACATCAGCGAGAAGGAGTTCATTGATCAGTTTCGCGATGTGGTGGCCCAGCGCGGCTACGCCTTCCGCGACCTCGACTTGGTGAACTTTCACGTCTGCATGAAGGCCGGCATCCTGACCGTGCTGGGCGGCCAGAGCGGATCCGGCAAGAGCAGCCTGCCCCGGCTCTACGCCGAGGCCTTGGGTTGCCGCGAGGAGTTCTTGCACATTCCCGTCCAGCCGAACTGGTTCGATGAGCGAGAGGTGCTGGGCGCGGTCAACCCGATCGCCGGCTTCTTTGACCCCTCGCCCGTGGGCTTGGTCGAACGCCTGATCGCGGCCGACGAGGATGCCAGTCGGCAGCGGGGCGGCATCTACGTGGTGTGTTTCGACGAGATGAACCTGGCGCGCATCGAGCACTACTTCACCCAGTTTCTCAGCGTCATGGAACACCCCATCGAGGAACGCGCCCTGCGCCTGTTCAACCGTACGGCCGTGGCGGAGGACGATCCCTACCGCGGCTATGATTGCGTTCCCATCCATGCCAACACCCGCTTTGTCGGCACGATCAACGTGGACGAGACCACGCACTTCCTCAGCGCCAAGGTTTTGGACCGGGCTCAGTTTGTCACCTTGCAGGTGCCCGTCCTGAGCCGTGCTGGCGCGGTGAGCACAGTCTCGAGCCTGCCGGGCATCACGCCGGTTCCCGCCGAGACCTACAACTCCTGGGCCTCGGCCCGCAGCGTCGCGCCCGAGGTCATGGAGTTCATCCGCGACCTGGATGAGGCGTTGCGGTTGGCTAACCAGGGACTCGGCTTCCGACGTTTTGAACAGATGCAGCAGTACATCGCCACGGCGGCGGGGCTGATGAGCACTGACGAGGCCATCGACTACGAGGTCCGCCAGGTCGTCTTGCCGCGTTTGCGCAAGAATGCCTATCGCTTCGACGATATGCTCAAACGCCTGCAGGTGTTGCTCAAGGCCGACCGTTTCCCCGGCAGCAGTTCGCTCCTCGATCGCCTGGCCGCCACGGAATCCGACTATGAGTTCTTCCAGCTTCTATGACATCCGCCTGGAAGCGGTCGCGGAGGATGGCTCCAGGCGCTCGGTTTACCAGAAAGTGCTGGACGGCCTGGCCTTGCCCTGGCGTGACGAGAGCTACCAGGAGGTCCGCTACAACGAGGCCATGACGGTCGAGTTGAGCCGCAGTTCGACCGCGGCGCCCCTGCGCGGCCTGCTCTGCAACGAGGTCATCTTCGAACTGTCGGCGGGGCGCAAGCGGCTGCGGCTGCCGGAGAACCACTGGTTTCTGCATGAACTGGGCGAGAGCACCTTCACCATCGAGGAGATGCCCCCCGGCGAAAACGTGTTTCGGCCCATCTTCGAGGTGAACCTGCGCATCGTGCCGAGTCCGCAGGCGTTGCACCAGTACAAGGTCATGGCGGAAGACCTGGTGCAGGTCCATGCCGGACTGGCGCGTGACGTGGTGTCGCGCACGGTGGTGCGCCGCAGCACCTTTGCCGGCGATGCGGTGCGCGAGTTGCAGCCCGAGCCCATGATTGGGCAGTTGCGCGAGGGCTACCTGGTGCTGCGCGAGGCGCTGGCCACCATCAGCCGGCATCCGGGTAGCGCCCTGCAAACGGTGACCCACCCGGCCCTGTATCGGTCCGGCGATCGGCCGGCGGCGGCGGCGTTGTACGGTCTGCTGCGCGGCCCCGGTACGGTCCTGGCCGCCGACGGAACGCCGGTGCGGCTCGGGAAAGCCGTACTGCGGCGGCCGTTGATGAGCACCGACCTTGAGGAGCACCGCCACATCAGCGTCCGCCTGGTAGCCCTGGCCCGGCTGTCCGAAACCGTGGCCACCCACTGCGACCAGACCGCGGCCCTGCTGCGCCATGAGCGCGGGCGCTGGGGGACTTCCCCGCGGGACGACCAGGCCTCGGTGTTTCAGACCACTTACCTGCCACGCATCGAGCTGCTCGACCGCCTGGCCGGCGAAGCGCGCGGCCTCTCGGCGAAGTTCCGGGCGCTGCGCCACAAGTACCCCTTCCTCCGGGAGGCACGGCCCCCGCACGGCGCCCTGGTTGCGACGCCGCTGTTTATGAGTCGCGTGGGCTATCGCGAGGTCTATTCGGTGCTGCGTCGCGCCGCGGCTATCTCCGGCCTGCTGGTGGACAGCGACAGCATCAAACTCCACTACCGTTCGCTCGCCTCGATGTTCGAGTACTGGTGTTTCGTCAAGACCATCAACTGGTTGCGCGATCACTATGGCGCGCCGGAACCCCGCGATTCGTTCAGTGTGGTGGGCGGCATTTACCGGCCCACCCTCGAACCGGGCCAGTTCTTTCAGTTCAGTCTGGATGATGCACACAGCCTGCGCGTCACCTACGAGCCGAGCATCTTGCCGTGGCGGCAGGCCAAGGCCGAGGGGCAGCGCTACGGGGCCACGCTGACGGCGAACCCGTTGCGGCCCGATATCTTCGTGGAGTTTCTGCATGGGGAGCACGTGGTGGCGGCGATGGTCATGGACTCCAAGGCCACCAGTCGCTTTTCCATGCAGAAGATTCGTGAGATGAGCGATTACGCACGGCAGATCTTTGAGATTAACTCGGGGCGGCAGCCGGTGCGGCGGGTGTTTATCCTGCACCGTGACGCCGAGTCCGACTACCTCTCCAACCTGCCCCCCCGGCGGCCGACGCAACTGCCGCCGACCATCGAGGTCTTCGGCGCCGCCGCCTGCGTGCCGGAGAAGGTCAACACCGTGCCGCCCCACATCGGGCGCCTGTTGCGCAGCTTCATCCGTTGTTGCCTGGCCTGGTCGCCGGAACCCGGGACCTCGGCGGGCACCGCGTCCTCGATGCGGTCCGAGGTGGATGCCCTGAACGGTGATGACGTCGGAGCGCCGCGGTCGCGCTTCGAGACCGCCTGGGACAGCACGCTCAGCCTGCCTGAGGATCCGACGGCGAGACTGCTCTGACGAACCGCCTGGCCGCCACCAAGGCCAGGCCGTGCAGGGTCAGGAGCTCAGGCCCCGGCGTCAAAGCGGGCAGATGGCGGCAGAAGAAAGCCGCATCACCCCCCACGGCCACGACCGGGCATGAGGGCGCCTCGAGGCGCTCGCGAGAGTCCGCCAGGAGGCGTTCGACCGCCCCGAGCAGCCCCAGGTCAACCCCTGCCAGAATGGCCGCTCGGGTGCAGGTGCCGAGGGAGGTTGGACACTCCTGGCACAGCTCCACCAGCGGCAACTGACCCGTGTGCTCGTGCAGGGCGCGCCGCAACAAGGCCCGGCCCGGCAGGATGGCCCCGCCGCGAAAGCGCTTCTGGGCATCGAGCGCTTCCGTGGTGATGCAGGTCCCGCAGTCCAGCACGATCACCGGGCCGGCATAGCGGGCCCCGGCCGCCACCGCGTTGGCCACCCGGTCGGCGCCCAGCGTCGCGGCGTCCACCAGCCCGAAGTCGACCTCGGTCACCATGGCGGCAGTGAGAAAAACCACCTCGCGGGTCGCCGCCACGGCCCGCAGGGCGGTCACGGCGGCCGGCACGACGCAGGCGGCCAGGCAAGGCCCTTGAAGCCTACGGAGTTCCTCGGGCAGGAGTCCTGCCACGAGGTCGGCCGTCGCCAGCCGCCGCGTCAGGGTGACCTGAGCGCCGACCACCTTTCCGATCTGCGTGTGCGTATTGCCGATGTTCAGCAGTGTCACCATGCCTGCAGTCTCCTTGCGAGGTCCGCACAATCTCATGTCGCGAGCCCGCCGACGCAAGCCACCCGCCGCGCCGGAGAATCTCGAATGGCTGCACGCGAGGGGACTCGCAGCCACCGCCACATTGCGGTATCTCAATCCTTCGTGCAGGCGGACGTGGCGCGCTACCTGTCCTCGGAGACGGTGGCGCCGTCGGCGGCGGTGAGCGTGGGAGCGGGTGCGGCAGGTGATGGAGATGAACATGCCCCCGCGTGAGCTGGCGGCATACCGCGGCGCAGCCGCTTTGGACTGCTGTGGCTAGACACAGCTTTCGCCGGCCACCACCAGGCCGGCGCGGCTCGCCGCGCCAAAGCGGCGTCAAGCCGCCGCAGTCCAAAGATCGCCTGACGGCGCTCGGTAAGGTCCCGCGCCGGCCACCACCAGGCCGGCGCGGCTCGCCGCGCCAAAGCGGCGTCAAGCCGCCGCAGTCCAAAGATCGCCTGACGGCGCTCGGTAAGGTCCCGCGACGACAGCTTCGGTAAGTTCTGAGGCGCGCTTGGACATAAGGGGATACGGCTGAAGCGGAGCACAACAACCCCCGCCCCGCAGCAGCAGTCGGCCGAGATCCTGCTGGGGGCTGGCCCGCTGGGACCGGCTGAGTTGTGGCAGGCGGCCTGGGCGACGCGCGAGTGCTTTGACGCCCTTGAAGCCAAAGGCCTGATGATGTACGGCCAGATGACGGCCGCGGAGATCTTGTGCGCCTGCGAGGATGCTAAGCCAGTCCTCGGGTGGCCATTGCGCAGGGCTCCGCTTCCGTGCGATATCCTTGCCTTCCTCTCGCCGCAGGCTAGCTTCGTAGGAGTTGCACGATGGCATGTGCTTTGTGGCATAGCGCGGTGAGGTGGTCATGCCCGAGATAAGTAGGTTCTTCGGGGTCATCATCCGCATGTTTGCGGAGCCGGCAGCACAACACAGCCAGCCCCACTTTCACGTTTACTACCAGGACCAGACCGCCGTCTGTGGCATCGACCCGGTTGAGTTGTTGGCTGGCTCACTGCCGAGGCGGCAGCAGCGCCTCGTCGAGGCGTGGGCCGAACTGCATCAGGAGCAACTGCAGGAGGACTGGGACCGGCTGCAGTCCGGCCGGGCGCCAGTGCCGGTGGAGCCTTTGCACTGACAAGGGGGCAGCATGAAGCATCTAATTCACGCGGTCGCGAGCTTCACCGTCGTGGCTCCCTATACACTGCGTGTGACGTTTGGGGACCAGACGGCACAGACGATTGACTTCCGTCCTGTGCTCAGGGGCGAGCTGTTTGGTCCACTGCTCGATCTCTCTCTGTTCAACCAGGTTCGGCTGGACCCGGAGGTCCACACGTTGGTGTGGCCGAACGGTGCCGATTTCGATCCCGCCACCCTGCATGACTGGCCGATGTACGTGGATGTGCTTGCGGCGCAGGCGGAACTGTGGGGGGTGACAGAGGTGAAGGTCGCCGAGACCAAGGCGAGCTACGGGTGACGCTCGCCGCTGTCGGCGGGCCACCAGGGCGAGCGCTTCCGGGGGTCGCGGCGGCTCAGCGGGAGCTTCGCCGACGCATTCGTCTGTGCCTCTGGGGCTTGGGCTGCGGCAGGAGTTTCAACTCGGCCTGTTTCTCGCTCACCGCGCCCTACAGGGCATACTGCGGGATCTTCAGCAGCTCGCCGTCCTTGAGCGCCGACTGGTGAGCGACGATACCACTGACCGTCATATTCAGGGATTGGGCCACATCCACGAGGGGCTTGCGCTCCAGCAGAATCGCCTCGACGAACTCGCTCATCAGGTAGCCGTGCGAGCCGCCGTGACCGCCAGCGTCGACCCCAGGAGGAAGCGGCGGCCGCACGATGGCCGGCGCCACGTAGTCCTTCTGATCACTCTGGAACTTGCCGTAGAACGTCCCCTTCTGCGTGCGAATTCGGCCCATCTCTCCACCCGCACCCGGCGTATCCCAGCTCACCGCCATCCGGGCCATTCCGCCCTCGCTGGTGCGGAACAGCGCGATCTCGGTGCCGAACGGATTCCCGTACGGGTTGTTCTCCGGCTTCAGGTGATCGACCGCGCTGGGCAGGCCCAGGCAGGATACCTCGGTGAAGCTCCCGCCGGTCACGCCGATATAGTACGCATTCGAGTGTGTGGGATACCACTGCGGCGGCAGGCCTGTGCGCCATCCCTGGTGCGCGGCCAAGGGCGTGCCGAAGTAGTGCCAGTACTCGCCCTCGGCGTAGATCACCTTGCCCAGGGCCCCGGCCCTGTACATCTCCCGCATGGCAAAAAGGTCGTTGTGGTAGTACGACGTTTCGAACATCATGTACGTGCGGCCGGTGGTCTTGACGGCAGCGAAGAGGGCCTCCGCATCCTCCAGTGACCCGAAGACAGCCGGCACCGCCGAGGCGACATGCTTGCCGGCCTTGAGCGCCGCGATGGCCAGCCGGGCGTGGCTCGGCGCGTCGGTGGCAATGAAGATCGCCTCAAGGGAGTCGTCCCTGATCAGCTCCTCGCACGAGGGATAGGTCTTCGTGCAACGGCAGGCTTTGGCCAGCCCGGCGCACTTGTCTGGATCCAGATCGGAAACCGCAGCCACCGTCACGTTCGGGTGATCCTGGAAATGAAACGCCGCGCCGAAGCTGCACACGCCTTGTCCGGCGATGCCCACCCGGATCTTGCGGTCAGAAACAGGTCTCCAGTTCCGCGCGGCTTCCGGGTCGGTCACCGCCTGCTCAAATCCCTGGATCGGAGCGGCTCCGGCCCTGGCCTCCGGACGGGTGCGTCCCAGAGCCGAGGCTGCCTGGCCAGACGGCTGAACTGAGTCCTCGTGCGTCGGGGTCATGTGAGCCCTCCTCTGATCTGCATTCGTGGTGCTGGGCTGGACGGATCCAGCCGCGCGGGCTCAGGTCATCGAGCCCGGAACTCGCGCCTCGACCTCATCTACAGTAGAGCGAGGGCGAGGTAGAGGCAAGGGGGCGGCCAGGGCATGGGCGCAAGTCAGCTCCGTAGGGGGTTGCTTGTCTGAGACTTGCCGCAACCTCATATAGCACAAGGCGCTTCCCATTCCGCCCTTCGTCCGCCGCGCGCGGGTATGTAGTCGAGCCTCTAGGCGGGCTCAATGGGGCCGCGAAACCGGCTAAAGCCTCGACTACGTACGCATCGTGGCGCAGGCTGGACGTCTTATCAGGCTTCAGTCTTTCAACGGTGGCTGGCGCACCACGAAGGCTTCGATGGGGATTTCGCCGTCGCCGTTGGCGCTGATCTCGAGGGTGTGCGGACCGTTCGCCAGCCCCTTGACCAAGGTGACCGGGCTGGCGATCTGCGCCTCGGCGTTGGCGGCTGGGCGCCATGGGTCGACGAAGAGCGGCAGCACCTGCCAGGTGACTTTGTAGCCGTCGGGCAAGCTGTCTTTCTTGCGGTAGATGCACGGCCAGATGATGTTGAGATCACCCTTCTCGAACGAGATGCGGCCAGAAGCCGAGGTGAAGTCGGCCGCCTGGCTGCCTTCCCCGTCCGGGCCGGTCACGGACCCTGCCAAGCGGTACGACAGCGTGCCCTTCCCGATGTCGACGGCGAAGGGGGTCAAGGTCCACTCCTCCAAGCGTGGCAGAAGGCCCGCGCCGAGGGTGACGCGGCGGATGGCGGGCATCCAGATGTAGGGGCCTTCGGAGGGGAGGCTGGAGGTGTACAACTCGGGGAACTCGGCCGGGGCTTTGCCGTCAACGAGAATCCGGGCGGTTCCGGGGTTGGCGCAGGGCAGCGGCAGGACATCCACACGGTTGCCGCTGAAGCTCAGTTTGAGCGTTGCCCCTTTCGTGGAGGTGCGTCGGCCGGCCGGCTCCGTCTGCCAGGCCCCGAGCGCCTGAACCGCGGCGTCGGAGACCTTCACCGTGCGCACCGCGTCGGGATAGGTCGCGGGATTGCCGGGATGGTGGCGGAAGTTGCGCAACACCAGGTCGGCCAGAAGCGTGTGCCCGGCGGGGTTGTGATGGACATTGCCATGCACGGTGTCGCCCATGAGCTCGTTGAGGCCCAGGTCGTGGGCCTGAAGGTAGACGCCCCAGTCGCGAAACACGGGCGCTAGTTCCATCTGGTACTTCTCCGCCAGGACATACCACTCGGCCACCGACTTGGCCAGCCCCGCCTGCGACTCTTGCAGCTTCTCCGGATCGCTCACCCAGGTGAAGTGATGCGTATGCACCAGAATGTCGGAGGAGGTGC
Organism: uncultured Victivallales bacterium; assembly: GCA_903834675.1. Next base: position 11,702 of record CAILKC010000831.1, read on the forward strand.
GCTTGCGGACATTGGCGAAGAGGGTATCCAGGCTCGCGGCGTCACCGTAAACATGGAAGATGAGCAGATCGGCGTCGCGTGGGTAGAGGTCATGCACGCCGGTGCGGACCAGTGCCGGGGCGCCAAAACCGCCGATGGACTTGTTCTCAAAGTCAATGACCGCCCAGGGGAAGCGGCTGCGCAGCACGTTGACCATCTCCTGGCAGTGCATGCCCTGAGTGATGGACTGACCATAGAAGAAGATGCGCACCCGGTTGCGCCTCTCGGCGGTGCTGCTGGCCAGCAGGTCCATGGTGCGCTGAAGCCGTTTGCCGAACTCCGCCTCGTCGGGCACCGGTGGCAGCGCCGGGATACGCTCGCGTTCGAAGTCCTGCCAGAATGCCGGGACGCGGTTCCACTGGGGTGAGGTCTCGCTGGCCGTCAGGTAGTCATAGCACGCCCGGGCCTCCCACGCCTGCTTGCCGCAGACCAGGAAGACTCCCTTGCGGATACCGCCGGTGCCCAGGTTGCCGCGCAGACGAACGGCCACCTCGACCGCCCCCGCGGCAACCCCGGCCCGCTTCAGGTCCACCAGGAAGGGCTCACGCCAGAGCTGCCCCGGCGGCGTGCCTGTGGCCTTGGCGCTGTGCTCGGCGACCCGGTTGCCATTCAGGTAGACTTCGCCTTCCTCGTCGACGCAGAGGAACAGCAGGGCGCAGAAGGGCTGCGCGAGTTCGTCGGCGTTCACGGTGACCGTCTGGCGACACCAGGCCCAGCCTGAACGGGCGCCGAAAGCGTTCATCGGCGCCGCCCCGCGGTTCACGGCCGCGGCCTCCCAGCCGTCCAACTTCAGCCCGACCGCCTGCCATCCCGCCTTGACGCCAACCTGATCGGGGTCGAAGCGCAGCAGCCAATTCCGTTCGAGTTCCCGCGCCTTAAGGTCGCCCCCGGTCGCCGCCGCAAAGAGCGCTTGCGCCGCGGCGCGCCGGTCGCGCATCTCGGGGGTTTCCGGCACGACGCGGGGGAGGACCAGCAAGCCGGAGGAATCGAGGTCGCCGATGCCCTGTTCCGGGGTCCACCAGCAGGTCCAACTGTTGTCGCAGGTGCGGCGGACGTTCAGGTTGAAGCGGACCTGGCGGAAGGACTCGGGCTTGATACCGAGCGCGGCGACCGGAATCGCGATCTCCGCAAACCAGCGCCCCTTCTCGCTCTTCGCCGCGTAGACCACGGCCTTCTGCAACGCCGCCACCTGGGCTGGCGCGGTGCCGTACTGGTCGGGACAGACGAGGGTGCCGTCCGGGAAGAGATGCAGGAGAAAGATCGGCGCCTCGGGGTCGCTGGGCTCGCGAAACGCCAGTTCCAGACCGTCACTGCCGCCCCACTTGGGCTCGGACTTCAGCGGCTTCTCGGGATCCACCTCGACGGTCACCAGCAGCAGCAGGCGCGCCCCGTCAAAGCCGATGCGGGCGGTGCAGGGAAGCTTGGATGGCGCCTGGTAGATCTTGTTGACGCATTCGAGCGGCACCTTGCCCGACTTGGGCCATTCCCTCTCGTCGGCCACCCCGTCCGCCTTGAACGCCGCGCCGTCGAGCGTCTCGAGGATGTAGCGGGGCTTGAGTTCGGGCCGGGGGAGGCGGGGCTGGATGACGGGCATGGGCGTTACGCCAGCACCGAACTTGACCGGCGCAGAGGCCCGGCGCGCATCGGCGTAGAGCCCCATCTGGGCGAAGTCGGGGGCTTTGAAGTCCGGCAGTCGCGGCGGGATCGGCGCGGCCTCACGCAGCCGCAGATCGAAGCCGGCCAGGTCCGCAAAACCGGGGTCTTCGTACAGGTTCAGGTTAGTCTCGATGGTGCTGGTGCGCATGACCTTGTCCGCGTTGCTGACGGACAGCTTTCCACCGCCCACGTTGAGGTTGTTCGTGAAGGTATTGCCGTGCGCGTTCTGCGCGTCGACCGGCTCCAGATCCAGCGGCGCCAGCAGGCTGGGGTAGCGGCTGCGCCACGGTTCGGCCCGGAATAGCGCCTCCTCCGCCAGCAGTCTCTTGAAGCAGCCGCTGTCGCGCCCCTTGGCGGCATCTACCTTGGCGAAGCTGTCGATGCCGCGGCTGTGCAGGGTAAAGGACTCCTTGCAGTTCAGCGCGATATTGCTGGCGACCCGGTTGTCCTTGCCGCCACCCAAGTTGACTCCGTGGTCGCTCAGGGTGACGATATTGCTCTCGACGGTGGTCCCCGAGGTCATGTCGTCCAGGTAGATGGCGCGGCAGCCGCAGCCGTCGACTCCCTTGCCGAGGGCGTGGAAGAGGTTGTTGCGGATGACCGTACCGCGCTGTGACCAGTCCCGGGTGCAGGCATACAACGCCCCGGCGTCGCTGGAGAACAGGCAGACGTCGTGGACGATGTTGTTCTCGATCAGGTGATCGTTGCCGCTGAAGCCCACCGCCATGTGCTGAGCATGGTGGATCAGGTTGTGCCGGATCTTGTTGCCCACGCCCGACACCGTGGCGCCAGGACGGTAGCAGGCGACCACCCGGCCAAAGTGATGAATGTGGTTGTTCTCGATAAGATGATTGCCGGGCGTGAGCGTGTTGCGGATGCCGCCATTGGCCTTCACGCCGCCTTCGCCTAGATCGTAGAGATCACAGCCGACCACGCTGCAGTCGCTGCCGCCATCGAGGTCCACGCCCCAGCTCCCCGTATGACGCAGCGTGCTGCCGGAAAAGGTGACCGCTTGGCTGTTCCTGAGAACCACGGCAGTCGTGCGGCAA